>CAZKJF010000001.1:0-32685 GCA_964553025.1 uncultured Candidatus Saccharibacteria bacterium
TAGAATACCCTTCGTATTCTGCGGACGTGGTGGAACTTGGCAGACACACTACCTTGAGGTGGTAGCGCCCGCAAGGGCATGGAGGTTCGAATCCTCTCGTCCGCACATTGGGCGGTTAGCTCAGTTGGTAGAGCATCTCATTGACGTTGAGAGGGTCAGAGGTTCGAGTCCTCTACCGCCCACCTAAACCAAAAACTCCCGTCCGGGAGTTTTTGGTTTAGGTGGTGCCGCGGGAGGGAATTGAACCCCCGACGCCAGCCTCTTCAGGGCTGCGCTCTACCACTGAGCTACCGCGGCCTAACCATACAGATGGTACCATAAATCCAGTAATTTATTCAACTCTTATCCCCGGTTTCTGCTACATATCAACTTATCCTCTTTCAAAACAGTACCGCTATGATATTATAAATCTATAATATCTAGATCGGTACTATTATTCATCAACAACATGCGAAAAGACAAGATAAAAGCATACGAACTTAGACGAGCACGAAAAAGTTATTCCGAGATTAGCCAGCTCCTGAAAATACCTAAATCAACGCTGACTGGCTGGTTCAAAAACGAAGAATGGTCTCGACAAATCCGAGATGAATTGGGAGCTCTTCAGTCTCTTTCTTATCCAAAAAAACTGGCGGCTATTCAAAAGGCCAACAAAGAACGATGGTCTCAAACACGCCAATCATATCGGAATGCGGCAGAAAAAGAGTTCCCTGAACTCAAAGACAACCCTCTTTTTATTTCTTCGTTAATGCTGTATTGGGGCGAGGGAGACAAAAGCCAAAAAAACAGTCAGCTGCGCATTGCCAATAGCGATCCGATGATGATTCGAGTGTTCAACAATTTCCTGAAGAGAATATTAAAAGTGCCGCCCAGTAAGATTGGCATGAGGCTGGTCCTGTATCCGGATCTAAAAGATGAGGTTCAAAAAAACTTCTGGAGTAAGGCGACAGGAATTCCCTTAAATCAGTTCAAAAAATCAGTTGTTATTACAGGAAGGCACCCAACTCGACGGCTTTCCTATGGCGTCGGCAACTTATATGTATGCAGCAGAGAGCAAAAAGAAAAAGTATTGACCTGGATTAATCTGTACCAAGAACTTCTTGCTTAGAACGTGATTTTGATGTAAAATACAGGGTATAGTTTTGCGGGTACAGTATATCGGTTGTACATCACCTTGCCAAGGTGAAGGGACGGGTTCGATTCCCGTTACCCGCTCAGATGTTTGGCATATTCTCAAAAATTACTCGACGTAAAGCTTTAAGCGAGCGGATCGTTAACAGCGAAGCCGGCGTATATCTCTATATCCTTTTTCCGATGACGGTCGCCTTTCTCCTTACCTTCATCGGCGCTCGAACCATCAGCCACTTAAGTCCCGACTTTTTCTTGAAAATCGTGCCGGGGTTGCACGTCCATCATTTCGCATACGGCATTATTGTCCTCTCGGTTTCAGGTTATTTGGCGCTCGTTAATAACGGCCCGGCGGCAACCTACTGGATCGCCCTGCTCCACGGTCTCGGCCTCGGATTGGCCTTTGACGAATTCGGCATTTGGCTGAAGTTGACGGATGATAGCGCAGCGCGGTGGACATACGACGGCGTAGCCATTCTGGCCGGGCTGTTCTTAATGCTCATTTCCGCTCGGACCGGATACCTTGCATTATCGCGGTTATTCTCAAAAAAGAGCTGATATTGACCTCTCAAAAGGACCTGTTTTAAGGCCTTCCTCGGGTATTGACTTTTTAGGCTATATTTGATATAATGTAGCTACAACCTAACGAAGTGCCGTAGAGGTAGAAGTGGCTTAGTAGGCCATTTTTTGTTTGCAAAAAAGACCTAAAAACCCTTCCCTCCCTGCACTCCCTTGGGCCATGAATATGATGAAAAAAGCCAGTATCGTTCTTTTCACCGCTTTGACCGTCATCAGCGCCGCCCCTTCCGCTGATGCTTCCTTGTTTGACTGGATCAGCAACCTGAAGGGTTCTGGCGCCAAGACGCCTGATGCCACAGCGGCCTGGTCATTCGATACTCTTTATCAGAATATTCAGGGTATCTCCCTTGATCAGACGATGGCTGACGTAAGCGCTGTGACGGCGACGGCAGTGAACAGCGACAGTAAGAGCTCCTCAAAAACTCAATCTCGAACCATGATCGTTGAGGCCACCGGCTATTCTTCGACGCCGGATCAGACCGACGACAGTCCGTTCATTACCGCCAAAGGCACGTACGTCCGCGACGGTATCATCGCCGCGAACTTCTTGCCGTTCGGCACGGTCGTGAAAATTCCGGATGTCTTCGGAGACAAGATCTTCGTCGTCGAGGACCGCATGAACAAGCGTTATACGAATCGTATTGACGTCTGGTTCTCGGACACCCCGTCGGCCCTGAAATTCGGCCTCAAGACCGTGAAGATCGAGATTCTCTCGTAAGATCCAAAACCCGCGCTCCGCGCGGGTTTTGGATTGCGCAAATCCATATTTGGTGGTAAAATATATCTTGTTTTCAGTGAAGCTCCTGCACTCGTAGCTTAACGGATAAAGCAGCAGCCTTCGAAGCTGTTGATAGGGGTTCGATTCCCTTCGAGTGCACACAATTCAATATGCGCCCGTAGCTCAGTTGGTAGAGCAATTGCCTCTTAAGCAAATGGTCGAAGGTTCGAGTCCTTCCGGGCGCACTAGGGAGTATCTATAGCCATTCAAGATGCTTACGTATGTCAAACTAAAAAGCCTGTTTGGCGGTGATAAAGTGCGATGCTCTGTAAGAAATACAACTCAATTCTCGTAGATTTCATTCGAGATGATGAGCACCTGTTAGACGCTGGCTCGGGCCTTTCTGTTATCGATATCCTGATTATAAACGCCTATACCGACAAGGTCCAACAAACACTTTTTGCTCCACAAGTAGATGTTATTCGCGGAGTATTATTCGATCTTTTCGCGGTTACCGAGAACGATCCTGGCTCAAAAAGTTATGACCTCAACCGAATGCTTGCGTCACTAGGATAAGCGATTCCGTATCGCTTCCGAAGTTCTTTGATCACTTTGGCGAGCGTTTTGACGGTATAATCAACATCGGCTGCGGTGGTTTGGCGGCCGAGCGAAAAGCGAAGGCCGCCATTGATATATCGGGGAGGGACGCCGATGGCTTTCAAAACATGCGAGGGCTCGACTGCATGGCTCGTGCATGCCGAGCCGCTGCCGGCATAGATTCCGTACTTATCAAGCTCAACGAGCACAATCTCGCTTTCCAGGTCGGGAAGAGACACATGGATATTGTTCGGGAGGCGCGCGTCCCCTTCCGGCCCGCTGATTACAGCTTCCGGAAGATCTCTTTTTATTAATCCAATCATCCGATTGCGCAGCTTCGCTATCTTTTTGTTTCCGGACGGTTTAATTATTTCCGCAGCCTTGGCCAAACCAGCGATGGCAGGAAGATTTTCCGTACCAGCCCGAAGACCGTATTCTTGGCTGCCGCCAAAGACGATACCGGTCATCGGCGTGCCGCGGCGGATGAATGTAACACCGATACCGCGTGGGCCGTATATCTTGGAACCATTGAAGGTCAAGAGGTCAACGCCCAGTCGCTGCACATCCATATCCATTACTCCGGCTGCCTGACACGCATCAGTGTGAAACAATACCCGGCGGCCGGTTCGCTTGGCATATTCTCTGATAGCCTTGCCGATCTTTGCAATCGGTTGGATAGTTCCGATTTCGTTGTTCGCATACATGATTGAAACTAGATCAGGCTTTTCTTTTTCAAGAAGCTTTTGAATATCTGTGATATGCACCTGGCCAAGGCGGTCCACGGGAACATGCGCAAGCCGAGCATGAGTATGGGCCAGCGCCTCGAGCACCGACGGGTGTTCGATGGGAGTTGTCAGCACCACGGGCTTTTTCATGCGAGAAAGCGCCCCGCGAAGCGCAAGATTATTGGCTTCAGAACCGGAAGCAGTGAAGACGACCTCCATTGATCGCGCGTTTAAAAAACGCGCGATCAATGTTCGGGCGGCCTCCAACGCTTGGCGAGCCGCCCTACCGGCATCATTGAAAGCAGACGGGTTGCCGGCAAGGCGCGCTGCAGCGTTCATCGCCGAAATCACCCGCGAATCCACGGGCGTCGCAGCGGCATTGTCGAGATAGATATTTTTCATATGAAAAATGGCCTTTGAAGGCCGTGTCAATACTATACCACGTTTCTGTAATTAGAGGAAGGTCCGCGATACGCGAGATCGGGGCCAGAACGCGAGCGCCAGCAATGCCGCAATGAGCCCTGTATCACGAACGGCGATTTCGCCAAAGCCAGCAAAGAATGGGATCACGGCCAGAAACACCGCACCCAGGATGGCGAACGTACTTACAAATAAGTTGGCTACGATAGCTATACCCACTAAGACTTCAAAAGCACCGAACAAATAAGCCACTCCGTAGCCAGAAAGAGCCACCGAGGACGCAGCCGCCACGAGCCAGGCTGGAATCCATGCGGTCAGCCAATAGCTGGGATGGATGAACTTATCAATGCCCAGCCACAAAAAAACGAACGCTAAACCAACGCGCAGCAACAAATTGGAATATTGAAGGGACTGCCACATATTGACAGGATTAATATATTATGGTATTATGATACCATCATGCAGTACTGGGCATTTCGAAGCCCTGTAGCCGCTTGTATTCTTTCCTTCCCGAGAGAATACCCTATTTCCCTCCATTGTATTACAAGGATGGACTTGGCTACAAGAGCTCCGAATGCTTGGTCCTAACTCAATGGCCCCGCAAAGCGGGGCCATTGAGTTAGGACACACAGGTTTTCTTGATATATTCGAAGGTTTTCTCGTTCAGCAGCCGAGACTCGATATTCTGGCGGATTCGGTCTGCATCAAGGTTCATAATACCGTCGGGAGAAACCGTTGAGTGCAGGACGGCCTGGAGAGCATCATTGGTTTCCTCGGGACTTACTGAAATATTTTGTTTTCGGGCGATGGCATGCAGAACAAGAGACATCCGGACTTGGCGTTCGGCCTGAGCGCGCCATTCCTCGCGCAGCTGTTCTTGGGTTTTGTTTAGTTTTGCCAGATACATCGCCAACTCCATATCGTGTTTATGGAGGTCTTGGTCGAAATTCTGAACCATCAAGTCAAGCTGGCGCTCGATCATTGCGGCCGGAACACTCATCGTGCTTGCGGCAACGATCTTATCCAGCGCTTCGCCGCGCACTCGCTGTTCTTCTTTTTCTTTTTTCTCTTCCAGCAAACCGTCTTTAATACTCAAGATAAGCTGATCCATGTTATTGAATTTGCCCAGCGAACGGGCAAAATCGTCGGTCAGCTCCGGCAATGTAACCTGCTTGACGTCTACCATTGAAACTGAAAAATCAAGTTTTTTGCCGGCAATGGCTTTGTTGGCGAAATCATCGGGCGCGGTCAAAGAGAATTTCTTATGGTCGCCCTTTTTCATGCCGATCAATTGATCCTCGAAACCGGGTACGAAATTCCCCGCTCCGATGGTAACTGGATGATTTTTGCTGATGCCGCCCTCGATCACCGAACCGTTTTCGGTAACCTCAAAATCAACTTCGACACGATCCCCTTTTCCAGCCGGCCCGTCTTTCTCCGCCGCTGACGCCCGAGACGACTTGATCGTCTCGATCGTTTCATCAATCTCTTTGGATTCAACGGTTACTTCGGCGCGGTGAATGGAAATGGTCTCCAGTTTTGGAAGTACAACGTCCGGAAATAGCTGAAGCGCAACCGTGTAGACAAGCTTCTCGGCGGAATTTTCTTGAACCTTCAGATCAGTCGCTTCGATAACGTCAAAGTTGTTCGTATCAATGATCTCGGCGAGACTGCGCTGAACCGCCGATTCTAGGGCTGTTTCCAGGATGCGTGAAATGCCAATGTGCTTGCGCACAATATCCGGCGGCACCTTACCTTTGCGGAATCCGTCGACTTCCAGATCGCGCCCAAGCAACGCTTGGGCGCGATCAATGTGCGAAGCAAGATCTTCAGCCGTGAGTTCGACGCTAAGCTGAACTTTCCCGTCTTCAAGTTTAGTGCTGGTAAACGTCATAGAGATAGGGTTACTGGGCTGCTTGTTCAGCGTCAGCCGGAACGGTTTCCGCCGATTTTGAAGCTTCCGCTGGCGCGGCAGTGCTCTGATCAAAGTTCATGTTCTCTTTCGGCGACCGGACATCAATCTTCCAGCCGGTCAGTTTGGCGGCAAGACGGACGTTCTGCCCGCGCTTGCCAATAGCGAGAGAGAACTGGTCATCGGAAACTTCAACCAAAGCATGCTTGTGCTCGTCATCCAGAATTTTCACATCTAAAACTTTCGCCGGCGAAAATGAATGCGCAATAAACTGCTTAGGTGAATCGTTCCAGAGAATAATATCAATCTTCTCACCGGAGAGCTCGTTGATTACGGTCTGCACGCGGACGCCTTTCTGTCCGACCAGCGAGCCGATCGGATCGATTCCTTCTTCTTTGGAATAGACAGCAATCTTGGTGCGAGACCCCGCTTCGCGGGCGATAGCTTTTACTTCGACGCTTCCGGCATCAATCTCCGGTACTTCAACACGGAAAAGACCCAAGACCAGCCGAGGATCGGCCCGGGACAGCAATACGGCCGGACCGCGGGAAGTTTCTTCGGCTTTTAAGATCATGAATCGATACCGCTGGCCGATCTGATACGAATCGGTGAACATTTGCTCGGCCGGCGTCAGCAAGGCATTGGTTTTGCCCAGATCGACGAAAACCAGAGCTCCTTCGCGGCGCTGGACCAAGCCGCTGACGACCTCGCCTTCGCGGCCTTTGAACTCAGAGAGAATGGCGCTGCGTTCAGCTTCACGCAGGCGCTGAATGATCACCTGCTTGGCAGTTTGGGCGGCAATACGGCCGAAATCCGTCTTCGGTTCGAGCGGGACGATGACTTCATCCCCGACTTCCGCTTTTTTGTTTTTTTCGCGGGCGTCGGTCAGCGTCAAATGTTTTTCGGGATTGAATTTGATCTTGGTTTCATCAATCGGCGCGATCGGCTCGGCGGACGCGGCGGCGCGCATGCGGCGCATGCCTTCGAGGTCCTGAAAATCGGGCCGATCCTCGATGATCTTGGCGGGCAACTGGCCGGTGATGTTCCCCTCTTCGTCGACGCCTTCAACCACGTAAAAGACCTGGGTAATGTCCAGCTTGCCGGTTTCAGCATCAAGTTTGGCACGAATAATCTGACCCTTTTTCCCGTATTCGCGCTTATAAGCCGCGGCGATGGCGGCTTCAATCGTTTCAAAAACACTCTCTTCGGAAATACCTTTCTCTTCCGAAATCTGGCGGATAGCTGACGCAAACTGTTTGGTATCGAGCATGTCAGTGAAAGCGCGTCTTGAACGTCAAGAATGAGCATTACTCCTTCTGTCGGCTTCAAAAAGGCTCCGTTCTTAAGAATACAGGCCCGCTGGCGCGGACCTTTACAATCAATCGATAGAACCATGATACCAGAGATGGGTCGGCCAGTCAAGCGAGCCGTCTTATCCACAAAAATCTATTTACATTCGGCGGCTGTTCGATAGATTAAGGCATCGGCGAAAGCATTTTGTTCCTCAAGAACACTTTCCCGGCGCCGGTGTGGTATAATATGCATAGTATATCCCATGTCCGATATTCTCCATCCCAACAAAAACGAGGAACTTGAAAAAAAGCTCGCTCAAGCGCGCGCTCACGGCGCGGAAGACCAGTATCGGTTAAGCGCCGAGCGGCTTGGACTGCCGTTCTCTGATTTGGCTTCGGTTCCCATCGACGGCGAAGCGATTTCCGTCATCCCCGAAGAAGCCGCTCGGCGCGCTGCAGCGGCAGTGGTTGTTAAATCCGGAATAGCAATCACTCTTGCCACCATCAATACTGAAAGTCCTGCCCTCAAGGAACTCATCACCAACCTTAAAAGCCGCGGCTTCAAGGTGTCAGTTATCATTACGAGCCCCGCCGGCTTGGAACGAGCTTTCAAGCGCTATGAGAGCGTTAAGATTCAGACTGAAGCAGATCTCGGCTCCGTTGAAATCAATGAGGATGAACTTTCGGCTCTGCAAGCCCAGATCGGCAGTATTACCGATTTGAAACAGCAGGTATCGGGCATCTCGGTAACCAAACTTCTCGAAATCTTGCTGGCCGGAGCCCTTAAAATCGGCGCTTCCGACATCCATTTTGAGCCGACCGCCACTGCTGTCCGCCTCCGCTACCGCTTCGACGGCGTACTTCAGGATGTAACCGAAATCGATACTCAATCCTACCAAAAAGTTCTGAATCGCCTGAAGGTTTTGGGCCGGCTCAAGCTCAATATCCACAATAGCCCCCAAGACGGACGATTCACCATCAGACAACAACACATAGATATTGAAGTGCGCGTATCGGTCTTGCCCAGCGAATACGGAGAAACCGTGGTGATGCGCTTGCTCGACCCGCGTACTATCCATAGCTCCCTCGAAGACTTAGGTATGCGTCCCGACTTTTTGGAAATGGCCAAGGAGCAGATCGGCAAGCCGACCGGCGCGGTTTTCACCACCGGCCCGACCGGAGCCGGCAAGACGACAACCCTGTACGCTTTCTTAAATTTTTTGAATTCTTCGGATTCAAAGATTATCACCATCGAAGATCCGATCGAATACCACGTCATCGGCGTCTCGCAAACCCAGGTTGATCCCTCCAAGGGCTACACATTCGCAAACGGCCTTCGGGCCATCGTCCGACAGGATCCCGACATCGTCCTTGTCGGCGAAGTCCGAGACGCGGAAACGGCGGACATCGCCCTTAACGCCGCGCTGACCGGGCATCTCGTACTGTCGACTCTCCACACCAACGATGCGGCTGGCACCATTCCCCGCTTAATCGACCTCGGCGTAAAACCCGAAGTTATCGCCCCCGCGATCCGCATGACCATGGCGCAGCGCCTCGTCCGCAAACTGTGTTCGGATTGCAGAGAAAAACAAAAAATAACGCCGGAGATTCTTGATAAAATAAAAAAAGACCTTGAACCGATCCGCCAGAAATTCTCATTGCCGGCATTGGATGAAAAAATTGAGATCTATGCCGCCAAAGGCTGCGAAAAATGCAACAATGCCGGCTATAGAGGCCGCATCGGCCTCTATGAAGCGTTCCTGGTTACTCGAGAGATGGAACAGCTGATTCTCTCGAGCCCCTCCGTATCAGCCGTTAGAGATCTGGCCATTCAGCAAGGCATGGTCACGATGCGACAGGACGCTTACATGAAGCTGTTGGCCGGCATAACATCGTTTGACGAAATCGAACGCATATTAGGATGAAAAACACATAAAGGACAAGTGTCATCTGCAGGCAAGGCCCGGATTTATACAAAAACGGGGAAGAATAAGTCTGAGGTATGGCCCAGCGGTGCCAAGCCACCCGTCATGATGGTATTCCGATTGAGTCATCCCTTGAAAAGTTAGACTCAATTGCCTGCAGATGACACTTGTCCTTTTTCGACAATATTTTAATCTAAATATCAATGCCTGTCAAGCCCTCGGCGGTAACGCCTAAGACAATCCTTGACGACCAGGTGCTGGACCACGCCTTGCGCCCCAAGACGTTCAGTGAGTATATCGGCCAGGAAAAAATCAAGGCCAATCTCGCGGTCATGATCGGCGCGGCCAAAAAGCGCAATGAACCCGTCGAACATCTGCTGCTTCATGGTCCGTCGGGGCTCGGCAAAACGACCCTCTCCTACCTCATTGCCAAAGAACTGGGCGCCACGATCAAAATAACTTCCGGCACCGCGCTTGAAAAAGCCGGCGATGTCGGTTCAATCCTCACCGGCCTCCAAGACGGAGACATTTTGTTTATTGACGAAGTTCATCGCCTCAACAAGAATATCGAAGAAGTTATCTATCCGGCGATGGAGAACTTCAAGCTTGATATCGTCATCGGCAAAGGCACGGGCGCCAAAACGCTCCAGATCGATCTGCCTCGATTTACCCTGATCGCCGCCACAACCAAAATCTCCCTTCTTTCGGCGCCCTTTCGGTCGCGTTTCGGCGTCAATTTCCGCCTTGATTTCTACACCGAAGACGAGATCGCCCACATTATTAAACGATCAGCTGAACTTCTGGGTATTTCCGCTCAGGATAGCGCCATCAAGCGCATTGCTGCCGCTTCGCGCGCCACTCCCCGCATCGCCAACCGACTGCTCAAGCGCGTCCGCGATTACGCCCAAATTCATGATGCCGAAGAAATCACGGCCGATCTGGCAACCACATGCCTGGGAATGCTTGAGATCGACGACAAAGGCCTGGAGGAAACCGACCGACGCATCCTGCTGACGATCGCCGACAAATTTAACGGCGGACCGGTCGGCATTAAATCCATCGCCGCCGCTCTTTCCGAAGAAGAAGCCACCATTGAGGACGTTTATGAACCGTATCTGATGCAGTTGGGGTTCCTGGCCCGCACATCCAAAGGCCGCATCGTGACTCCCTACGGCTACAAGCACATCAACAAGGTTCCTCCCAAGAACACGCTCGACCTATGATCGCGCTCGGCATCGATCCCGGCACGACGCGCATCGGTTACGGCCTGGTTGAGCACCGCGGTAATCGTTTAATCCCTCTTGAATACGGCATCATAGAGAATCTCGGTCGAGATAAATTCCAGGATTTCATGGAGACCGAAAAAGGCCTTTCAAAAATTATCGAGAAATTTCAACCTGATGTCGCCGGAATTGAACGGCTTTTCTTTACAAAAAATCAAAAAACGGCGATGGCGGTCAGCGAGATGCGCGGAGTTCTTCTGTTGACGCTCGCAAAGCACCGTCTCGCGATCCAGGAGTTTACGCCGCTGCAAGTAAAGCAGTCGATCAGCGCCTATGGGAAAGCTGACAAGCGTCAGGTTCAAAAAATAGTAGAAATGCTGTTGGGAATCACCGACCCGATCTCCCCTGACGACGCCGCCGACGCGCTGGCTATTGCAATTTGCTGCACCCATACTATACTTCCCGTATAACAAATCGTTTTTTGATCGCGATGTCCCGCAGTGCGTGCCATCGCCGCCTCAAAAACGTTCGTGCAGGATCATGACTGAAGCATTGCGCTTGTTGGGTGTCGGCCTTTTTGAAGAAGAACCACTGAAACTGGAAACCGATGACGACAGCGATGAGAGCTGGGACGATGAGGATGACAAGGATGATGAAGATTCAGAGGACGAAGAAGGCGAAACCGACGATACGGAAGATGAAGATGATGACAGTGACAATGAAGACGAGATGAACTAAATTCGATGCCCCAATCAAAACCCCTCGCTGCAGCGAGGGGTTTTGATTGGGGCTTTTCGGCCGCCTATTTCACGCGACCGAATTTTCGAGGGCCGACCTGAACAATATCCCCTGTTTTGAGCTGGCTATCCCAAGCAGTTGCAGGAACCTCGTTTATTTTTACCGCTTTTTGATCAACTAACCGCTTCGCTTCGCCTTTAGAGGACGCGAATTGGTGATTAACCATAAAATCAACGATGCTTATTCCCGCTCCCGGATATTCAGGAATGTCTTCGGGCAATGCTCCAGCACTAAACACTCGGTCAAATTCTTTTGCAGCCGTCTCAGCCGCTTTTTGTCCATAAAATTTTTTTACAATTTCTTTGGCAACAAGAGCCTTTGCTTGTCGAGGACCCAAATCCATAATTTGATCTTTTTCAGCTAGTGGGATCCGGGTGCAGTTTATGAACAGTACTTCGATCATTTCATCGGGTTGAGCCATGATCGCACCATACATTTCATTTGCAGAAGCTGACAAGAATACCCCCGCTCCTCGGCTTTTGGACATCAATTCCTTTGTCTTGGGGTTCTCCATCAAATTTACTGCAACTACAAACTTTTCTTTATTTTTCAGTTTTTTCAGGAGCGTACGACCCGCTAACGCATTAAATGTTTGGTCTGTTCCACACAACTCAACGTCAACATCCATCGCCACACTGTCATATCCCTGCATTAAAGGATATAGAAATTCATGGAGTCCTATGGGCTGCTCTTCACTTAATCGTTTTTGAAACATATCCCTTTGAATCATCTGCTGCACAGTAAAATTCGAAGCCAGACCAACAACATCCCCAAAGGACATTTTTGAGAGCCATGTGCTGTTATAGAGGATTTTTGGGGGGTTCTTTTTATCTCGAAAATCCATAAGAGGCGAAATCTGTGCAAGCCATCCCTGGACATTTTGTTTTACCTGACCCTCGGTAAGTTGGACGCGAGAAGTGTTCCGACCAGTAGGATCCCCGATACGAGCCGTAAAATCCCCCACTAACACAATTACTTCATGACCAAGTTTGCGAAACTCCTCAAGAATCATGAAATTCTTCGCATGACTGAGGTGAAGTGTGTCTGACGTGGGATCAGAACCAATATAAAAACGTAACCGCTCTCCAGAAGTAATTTTTTTTAAAAATTCGTCTCGAGAAGGCAATATATCGACCACTATACCCCGATTGAGAATTGTCTCAATTCTGCTTCGATCGGTAATGACAGGCGTAGTTTTCTTAATTCCAAACATATATTGTTTTATCATACTTAAAAAACACCACGCTGTAAATTTGTGAGATCGTCATTTTTGTGGTATGGTTAAGCTTCAATGAAGTGGACTGTTACTCCCATTACTTCCCGCCGCCGTTTTACGTGGCCCTCGGCCCGGCAGTGGGGCCATTTTTTGCTCTGGATCGTCGTCTTGGGCGCCATTGCCGGGTTTAGCTTATTTATCTACTTGGAACGCACGCTCCCCGATCCCGAGTCGATCGCCACACGCCGTGTCAGCGAATCGACCAAAATCTATGATCGCACCGGCCAAGTACTCCTCTATGACATTCATGGCGATGAAAAACGAACCATTATCGCCTGGGAAGATATGCCGGAAAGCGCCCGCGAAGCAACCCTGGCAGCCGAAGACGGCAGTTTTTATCAGCACGGCGGTTTTGATATCAAGGGTATTCTGCGATCGCTGTTCGTTGACCTAAAAACCTTAAGTTTTGATCAGGGCGGTTCAACCATTACCCAGCAGCTGGTTGGTAATGCACTGACGGGACGCCAAAAAACTCCGCTTCGAAAAATCCAGGAACTGATTCTGTCTGTTGAAGTCGAAAAAAAATTCACCAAAGATCAAATTCTCTGGATGTACCTCAATGAGATTCCTTACGGCTCCAATATTTACGGCATCGAAGCCGCCAGCAAAGCCTTTTTCGGCAAATCAGCTTCGGACTTAACAATCGCGGAATCAGCCACGCTCGCCTCGATCATCCAGCGGCCTACATATTATTCGCCTTACGGCAGCCATGTTGATGAATTAATGGCTCGGAAAAATATGGTCCTCGGCCGCATGAAAGACCTCGGTTTCATTTCGCCGGATGAATATCAGGCAGCGATGGATGAACAATTGGCGTTTAAGAAAAGCACCGAAAGCATCACCGCTCCCCACTTTGTGATTATGGTCAAAGATTACGTCGTCAAAAAATATGGCGAAGATGCGGTGGAGAATGGCGGCTTGAAGATTATCACCACCCTCGACGCTAATCTCCAGGAATTAGCATCGAAATCGGTAAATAAATATGTACCTATAAACGAGAAACAATACAAAGCTTCCAATGCGGCCTTGGTTTCAGTTGATCCGAAGACTGGAGACGTTCTTGCCCTTATCGGTTCGCGCGATTATTTTGACATTGAACACGACGGAAATTTCAACGTCGCCGTCGACGGACCCGGCCGCCAACCCGGTTCATCATTCAAACCGTTCGCATACGCAACCCTGTTCCAGAAAGGCTACCCCGATTCGACGGTACTCATCGACGCTCGCACCGAATTCAATCCGAATTGTCCTGCGGACGGTTCAGGCAAGAAAGATCAGTATGGTTTAGACTGCTATCATCCACAAAACTATGACAGTCAATATCGCGGACCGGTTTCCCTCCGCCAAGCATTAGATCAATCCTTGAACGTGCCGGCCGTAAAAGTCCTCTATCTGGCCGGTATTCAAAACACTATCGACCTTGCCAGCGCAATGGGAATCAGTACTTTGACCAACCCTAAAAATTACGGCCTTTCGCTTGTTCTTGGCGGCGCCGAAGTGCATCCGATCGATCTGGTTTCCGCCTACGGCGTATTTGCAAATGACGGCGTCCGGAATCCGTGGCACATCGTCAATGAGATTCAGGATGCCAATGGGAATATTCTCGAGAAAGCACAGGACCAATCACAGCGCGTTCTTGATTCTCAAACTGCACGCTTGATCGATAACGTGCTTTCCGACAACTCGGCGCGAGCGCCGGTGTTCGGCTATAACAACTCTCTCTATATTCCCGGGTATGATGTGGCGGCTAAGACGGGTACGACCCAGGATAATCATGACGGCTGGGTGGTCGGTTTCAGTCCCAACATCGCCACGGTAGTTTGGACAGGAAACAATGATAACAGCCCCATGACAGCGGCCGGCGCCGGCATCAGCGCGGCAGGGCCGATGTGGCACGATTTTATGGTTGGCGCCCTGCAAAAACTTCCTAACACATCTTTCCCGGAGCCGGCGCCGGTTACTTCTTCAAAAATCATGCTCAACGGCGAGTATACGGATATTTCTACGGGTACCCCTCAAATCAACACTATTCTCCAATATGTAGACCCGAGCGATCCCTTGGGACCAGTGCCATTCAACCCTCAAACCAATGAACAGTATAACAACTGGGAATGGGCCGTACGTCGTCTCTTTGGCGAGCAATAGCCGCTACTTGATTACTATCCTTCGACACGTGATTCCGCGCTCACGGAGAGCATTATAGAGTGTCTTAGCGTGGAGAGATATATCCGATGCCACGCTTTTGTGCTGGGTGGAAATGAAAAGTATTTCGTTTTTGAATTGAATTGAAATATGGGACGCGTAACGGCTCATTACTTCTTGGATTATTCGAGTCGTTCGGAGTTCCAGCGCCGCTTGGGATTGGAACTCTTCTTGTTTGCGCGCAACGCGCTTACCGATGCTTCGAAACATTATCCTCGAAGCGGCATGACGATATACGTAATACCAGTCATCCCGCTTGGTTTGATGACAAAAGGACTTCCTTCGCCGGTATATTCGATAATAACATCAGAAGACGGGATATGCTTCAGTCCGCCGAGAATATAATGAAAATTCAATCCGATCATAAAACCAGCTCCCTTCAGAAGTCCGGCCACAGTCGTTTCAATCTCTCCTTTATCGGGATTCTTGGCTATAATAGTAATTTTTTCCGATTCAGCCGATATCTTAATGTCCGAATTTCCTGGTGAAAACAATCCCGCCAGACGAACATTTTTTTCGAGATCATCTTTTTTAATCAAAACACTACTGATTGATTTTTCGGGAATAACATTTTTATATGGCGGATAATTTCCGTCGATCACTCGCGAAACAAGCTCAACGTCATTATTACAGAAAACAATTTGATTATCGGCGTATTTAATTTCGATATCCCCCGCCATATCCCCGCATACCCGAATCAATTCCGCCACAGTGTTTCTGGGCAATATAACAACAGTATTTTCAGTTGTTTTAGCGGGAATAACAACTTCGGTAAGCCGAAAGCTGTCGGTTGAGGCGATGGTGATATTATTATTCTTCGTTTGCATATACACTCCCGCAAGTTCCGGCCGAGCGTCCGATAAAGCCACGGAATCCAAAACTGATACGAATGCATTTTTAATATCACGCGCCGATACTATCGCAACAGGATTATTTTTAATTTTTGGAATAATCGGGAAATCTTTCGAATCAAGACCCAGAATATGAGTCTTATAGTGGTCGGTCTGGATAAATAAGGTATTATTTTTAGTCGTCAGAGTTATTCTTTCATCGCTGGTATTCGATATAAAATCATTAAAAATCCGTGCCGGAACCGTAATTTCCCCTGCCTCTTCAATTTTTACCCCAATTACCGTAGTAATACCTATTTCAAGGTTTGTAGCGCTAAACCGAAGCATTCCACCCTCGGTTTTAATGAGAATATTATTTAAAATCGGCAGCGATGTGTTCTTGGCTACAACTTTTTCGGTTAACCCGACGGCTGTTTTTAAATTTTGCTGGCTCACGGTTACCTGCATAGTAGTTATAATTATATTTTTAAATATTATTACTCTTATTATGTCTGTGAATATGGGGATATGTTTTTAACGTTGAACTATTTATAAGACAATACTTAGATTTTCATCGGTTTTATTTTGGGAAGTGTGTGTGAATAATAATCGGGTATCTTTGGTATAATTTTGGATAACTTTCATATCGTCTCCAATTCTCCCGCTATATCCATACCCTACATCCTTACTTATCAAAAGAGTTATACACACGTTCTTTAATGAGTACCAGCTCTTGTTTTAATGGTTCATCTACCGCTGATTCGGCTTTTATTTTTTCATATGCATGAATAACAGTTGAATGATCGCGCCCGCCGAGTTTTTGGCCGATTTCAGGAAAAGATAGTTTGGTCTCATCGCGCAATAAGAACATGGTGATTTGGCGCGGCCGAACCACTTCTTTTTTGCGGCTTCGCTTCAAAAGGTCGTTTAAAGAAATATTATAGAAGTCAGCGACGGCTTTTAATACTGATTGCGGCGAAGTTTTTCGATATGGTGTATTTAGATAGGTGTTTAAAATATTCTTTACCTCCTTTACATCCGGCAGTTTATTATAGATTTGCGCAAAAGCGATAACCCGATTCAGGGCCCCTTCAAGCTCTCGGACATTTTTTTGAATATGAGTTGCGATATATGAGAGAACATCGTCGGACAATTCCGTGTTTTTAACGGCGCTCTTCTGTTTTAAGATCGCAAGACGGGTTTCGTAATCAGGAAGGCCGATATCGGCAATCATACCGCCGGCAAAGCGTGAGCGAAGACGTTCTTCAATGGCCGGAATGGCTTGCGGCGGCCGATCCGATGAAAAAACAATCTGCTTGTTCTTTCCATAAAGCTCATTAAAAGTCGAAAACGTGATTTCTTGCATCTTTTCTTTACCGGCAAAAAACTGAACATCATCAATAATAAGCAAATCAAGGGCAGCATAGCGGCTTTTCAAGTCCTCGACAGATTTGTTTCGGATCGCTTCGACAATATGGGCGCTAAAGCGCTCGGCGGGAATATATAACACCTTACGGTCTTTTTGTTCTGCAACCTTATTTCCTACAGCCTGAAGAAGGTGTGTTTTTCCTAAGCCGACGCCACCATACAAAAACAGCGGATTATACATTTTACCGACGTTTTTTGTCACTGCGAGGCAGGCTGCATAAGCTAACTCATTATTTGAGCCCGTTACAAACGACTCAAATGAGTACTTCTTGTTGAGATTCGTGTTTTTATCAATATCAGTGTCAGCCGGAGCTTCAGCCTTCTCTTCCAGTTCTCGCTCCATGATTATCTTAGAGAAATCCTGTTTGATAAGTTCAAGTTTCGGCTTGCCGACAGTGTATTTTATCTCGCGAATTTCAGGCGAGAGTGCGCGAATAGATTGAAGAATCTTTTTGGTAAACTTGTCTTCCAGCCATACTTTTACGAAGTTATTGGGAACATTGACGACGGCAGAGCTTTTGTCACGAGCAATCAGAGACGTATTCTTCAGCCAGGTTGTAAACGTCGCTCGGGAGACGGTAAGTTCCATTTCGCCGAGGACCGCTTTCCAAAGTTGCTCGTTCGTCATCGAAGGTGGAGATGATTATTCTTCAGGTTATTATAGCGAACGCCCCCAGAATGCAATATTCACAGAAGTTGATAGCCTGTTTATAAGTCTGGCTGCTCTCACCACTGCGTTCGATATCAGTATGTATAACAAGCGCAACAGAATAGTAAATATTGACCAAGCTCTTATTTCACGATACAATTATATCAATCTATGAAAATCACCCTCTACCGACCCAAAAAACAGAAAAGAAAGCGCAAACACGGCTTTCTCTCTCGCATGCAAACTAAATCAGGCCGTTCGGTGCTTGCCCGGCGCCGCAAAAAGAGCCGCCAGCGATTAACGGTTTAAGTCGTGGCTCTTTCACGAATCCATCGTCTGGCAAAAAAGCGCGATTTTGACGGCGTATTTCAAAGCGGGACCCTTATTCGCGGGTCGTGGTTCTCGCTTCGTGCTTTCAAAAGAGCTGATTCGCCGGGCCGCGTCGGTTTTATGGTTCCAAGCAGGGTTATTCCCCGCGCCGTGGATCGTACGCGAATCCGACGCGTTTTAAGCGAAGCCGTATTGGCGCTGGGTGTGGCTCGATTGAAAGGCTATGATCTTGTAATATCGATCTCTCGCTCCGTACCAGCTGATTTTAAACGGATTCAGAGCGATATTGCTGCGGCTGCCGCTAAAACTCTATGATTACACTCTATCGTTCCATCAATACGTTTATTCGAAACAATCAAACCCCTCTCTTTGCGACTACGACGTGCAAATATTACCCGTCTTGTTCTCATTATGCCGAATTGGCGGTTAAAGAACGCGGCATATTCGTCGGTTCTTTAAAGGCAATCTGGCGAATTATCCGCTGCAATCCTTGGAGCCGCGGCGGAATTGATTTTCCTTCATCCCGATGATTACTGATTTCTTCCGAGAAGTACTCTATCGTCCCCTGTTCAATATTCTCATTGGAATTACCAATGTCATTCCTGGCCACGACGTCGGGCTGGCGATTATCTTTCTCACGGTTCTTGTCCGCCTCATTTTTTTGCCGCTTTCCATTCGCTCGCAGCGTTCCCAGCGGGCATTAAACCAGCTTAATCCGAAAATTCAGGAAGTACGGGAGAAATACAAGAATGACCAAGTTGCCCAAGGTCAGGCGATCATGCAGCTATACAAAGACAACAATGTCAGCATGGTTGCCGGCTGTTTGCCAATCCTGATTCAATTCCCTATTCTCTTGGCTCTGTATCGTGTCTTTATCGCGGGTTTAAGCGCCAGCAGCCTATCGTTGTTGTATCCGTTTATCCATAACCCCGGAACTTTGAATACTGTGTTCCTTGGATTTTTGAGCATCGTCGGCAAGAGCCGCGTACTGGCGGTGGTCGCAGCGGTACTGCAATTTATTCAGATACGCCAAAGTACGCGGCTGTTGGCCGGCTCAGTCGGCAGCAATCAGCAAATGGCGGCAATCAACAGCCAAATGATGTATGTAATGCCGGCAATGGTGCTGATTATAGGTTGGAATTCTCCGGCAGGGCTTCTCTTGTATTGGGTTACGACAACGGTATGGGCCATGGGTGAGCAGTGGTATATCCGGCGCACCCTTTCATAATATTATGGATCAAGAACAGATTACTCGTTTAATCAAAGAAGTCGTGGATCGGACGATGAGCGTCCTCGGTGTTGAACATCAAGCGGATATTGCTTCCGAAGTTCGCGAGGGAAAAACCCTGCTCATCGTTTCAATCCAGGCGCCTGAACATGGCCGCCTCTTGATCGGCAAAAACGGCCAAAATCTCCATGCTTTGGAGCAAGTCCTGAAAGCGGTGGCCGCCAAGGATCCGACCGGCGCGTCGCTCGTTTCGGTGGACGTTAATGACTACAAAAAATCACGCGCGGAGCGCGTGATCCAGCTTGCTCATGAGGTTGTCGCCCGGGTCCGAGCGACACGCCGAGCCGAAGCGCTCATGCCCATGTCCTCGTATGAACGCCGGATCGTTCACACTGAATTGGCTGCGCTGGCGGACATTGCGACTGAAAGCGTCGGCCAGGAACCCCAACGCCGTATCGTCATCAAGACCGTCGCCTCTCCTCTTAATTAGATATCTACTCCCCGCTTACTCTGATCGCATACAAGCTGTGATCGGACTTGTTTATAATAATCAGAAAATCCTGGAGATGCGACAGGAATACTCGCTCGCCGGAAATAATTACGTTCGAAGAAATTGTTTGTAAAGCACCGGTTGTCAGATCCAGGCGGGTAACTGCAGTTTCTCCTTTTGTGTCCACCAAACAAAAGGCCGCGCTCCCGTTGAGGGTCGGCGCGCAGAAATCGGCGGCAACGGATAAGGGAAGATCAATTCGGTTCTTGCTTGCTAAATTGTATCGGGCCAGTACGGGATAACCGTCCTTTTCAATGGAATACATAAAGCCGGATCCGTCAGGAATCCATACAACATTCAGAGCCGTCTGGCCTTCGAGAACTTTGGTTAAATCGCCGTTGGTAGCCAGGAGATAGAAATCATTCGTCCCGTCACTATTCGGCACTGTCAGAGCAAGCGTATCCGGGTTGGGCCAGGCGATTGAAAAACGCTCAAGCCGGGTTTTTAAAATTGTCCGGACGTATTGGTCTCCCGGCGCGCCGGTCGTAATGATCGTTTCGTCGTTTACCTTTCTTACTGCGGCAACGGAAGTGCTGTCAGGAGAAAAGACCGCATCAAGAATGTTTGTCCCCATACTGAAGGCGCGGCCGGTGGCATAGCTGTAGTATTTAAACTCGGTTGCCGTGGCGGTCGTAAAAACCGTAATTACCTGCCGGCGATCAGGCGACCAGATAACGCGGCTTAATTGAGGCAAGATCGCTGTTGAAATATTCGTATTCTGCCGGGTTAGTATATCGGCTTTTGTTGCAATACCGGTATCGGCTTGATAGTAGAGAACGCTTTCGCTGGCGATATCGCTGACAGGAGAAATTGTTTCTTTTTCGGCAAGCTGAAATAATCCTTGCGGGATGATTGTTTGGCCTGTTGCCCCGGCAATATTTTGGAATCGGTCCAGGATGCTTCCCTGCTGGGAATTGCCGCCGTTTGATTTTAATCCCGATTGGATAAGAATATAACCGGCCAAAAAAGACAGCAGCGAGGCGGTTAAGATGCTAAAAGCTAGAATTTGTTTTGGAATCTTCATGGATTAAATCTTGCTGGCGACGCCCGCTGTGTGGGCGATTTGTTCAGCCTTCGCCGTAATATGCTGAACAACTTTGCTTCGGGATTTGATAAACGCGTATATTAAGGCAACTAAGTCTAATGGAAAATCCCCGATAAATGGAACTGCGTCGATAACCAGCGATATGTCCCAGAGCACGCGCGCTTCTCGCATTGATTTGCGGTATTTGCGGGTTAAAAAGAATAAAATGGCGCTGATTCCCACATCGGCGACCCAGCAGATAACAGAAACGATCAGGCCGACTGCGGTTGCCGCGGTCAGCGTGGCCAGCCAATTTAAAAGAAGCTGAATAAGAATCAAGAAGAGGGCTGCCAGGAATACAAGCCACCCCATGCGTTTAACAGGCTGTGGAGTTTCATCTGCGGCGGCCTGAGCCGCCGCAGATTCCTGGGCTCGGAGCATCTCCAGTTGGGATTGCTGCCAGATTTCCTGGTTTTCCATAGATTGTGAATCAATATATGTTTCCGCCATGGCTACTTTTGTAATCCGGCCCATTCTTCCTTGGCCTTTTCGATCTCAAGGATTTGGCGCGGATCCGAGGTGATGATCTGATCTTCGGCATAAGATGCGACAACGCGGATGCCGATATGGTTCTGGCCCAAGAAAAAGAGACCGAATCCGACGCGGGCTTCCAGAAGATAGAACTTTTCCGAATCAGTCAGGTTGAAGGTCTGCTGGACGACATCAATGGCGGCCGGCGATTGCTTCATGAGCATCTGGATGGATGAGTTGGTCAGGATTGTCTTTCCTTGCGGGCTGGCCAGGAAATCGGGAATATCTTGAGAGATGGTCGTCAGGCCCGCGTAATATTTTCGGGCTCGCTTGGCGATGTTTGAAAGGAAGTTCGCGCCAATCTCATATTTCATCAGCCACCAGGCCTCATCCACGATCAAAATACGTTTTTTAAGGTTGCGCCGGACGGTAACCCAGATAAAGTTCAGAATCAGATACATCGCCAACGGGCGGAGCTCCTCTTCCATGTCGCGGATACTAAAGACTACGAGCTGATTGTCGAGCGGGACATTGGTGGGCTGGTTTAAGAACCCGGAAAACGTGCCTTGCGTATATTTCTTTAATCGCGTTGCCATTGATTCGGCGCCTTGAAGTCCTTCGAGGATATTCTGGAGGTCGGAAAGAACCGGCGGGGAGGCGCGGGAGAAGTCTGAGTCCGGCGTAATATCCTTGATGGCATAGGTTTGGATTAAAGCTTCATCCAGAATCGCTTCTTCTTCCGGCGTGAGCTTTTCGAAGATAAGCTTGAGAAGTCCGGTTAAATCGAGGATATGTGATTTAAAGACATCGGCCGGCGATTCCCCTTCTTTGGGTATGGGCAAATCAAACGGGTTGATATGTTGGTCGGAATTGACCGAAATTTTAACGGTCGAGCCGCCGACGGTATCGGAGAGATATTTGTACTCGTCTTCAGGGTCAATAATCAGCACCTGGGTTCCGAAGATCAAACTGCGCAGAATCTCGAGTTTAACGGTGTAGCTCTTGCCGCCGCCGGATTTGCCGAATACGACGGCATTTGCGTTTTCCAGATTGAAGCGGTCAAAAAGGACCAAAGAATTGTTGTGAGTGTTGATGCCGTACAAAATACCGCTGTTCGAGGTCAGGTCGAATGAAACAAACGGAAACAGCGAGGCCAACGGCTCGGTATTCAGCGAAGTATGAACGGTCAGCCGGTCATCGTCGATGGGAAGCGTGGAGTTAAATCCTTCCAGCATTCGAAAGGTTGCCGGCTTGGCCATAACTAGCTGGTATTCCAGAAGGCCTTTGAGTTTGGCTTCGGTTTCATCTAGGTCCTTGATCGAATTTTCGTAGATGGTGATGTAGACGCCGAGCTCGAAAAATTTGTCGGTCCCCTGCTGAAGCTTGTCGCGCAAGGCCTCAATATCCTGCATGGCGGTTTCGAGAATCGGATCCCGAACCTTACCCTTGGCGGCCTCCTCCATGGCTTGGGCCTGCAGGCGGGCAAGCTGGTCGCGAAGCTGCTTAAGGACGGTAACCGTGCTTTTCGGATGGACAAAGAATGAAATATCCAAAACCCGGTCTAAGTTAATGATCGGCGAGAACCAACTGGTGTTCAGATAGCGCGGATAGGTGGCCAAAAAAATCGTCCGAGCGTATTTGGGCCCCAATTGGAAATAGTTGCTGGAAACCGAAAGCGCCGCCGGAGCAAGCTGATCGCGGATATCGGGTGCGGAAGGTTGGGTTAAAGTTTTTGCCATGTGAAATTAAGCTGCGGGTTGCTCCGGCGGCGCTACGCGCTTTTCGCCGGGATTGTACAATCCATAGTATAAGTCCATTAATTCGCCTTGTTCGAGCAGCTTTACCTTGAGACCCAAGCTGATCAGGCCGTCCATCACCAACTCGGCGCGCTGCATCAGCTGGACCCGATATTTTTCCAGCTCTTCGGGGTTGATCCGCTTGATGACGCCCCCGGGGTTAAAGATGCTTTGGAAACTCTTCAGGATGCCTGATTTGGACGGGGTTTCGTAGATATAGAACGGAAGAACGACGTAGAACTTCTTGGACATGATGTTTGAAAGTTCAAGCAGCTCTTTAACGAATTTCGCGTATTCAACGGCCTGGATCTTCAGGAGCTCATTTTGCGTATTGTCCGCCGCCGCGTCCAGCGTTTTGATGTACTCATCCATATTCAGTTGGCGCGAATTGACGACGATCTGAAGCGGAAAGTCAATCGAATTCAGGAAGTTTTGGAAATTGCCGAGAATCCCCATCTGCTCGCCTTCCGATCGAAGCTCAAAGTTAATAGCCGATACTTCAATCACCGCTCGCAGCGAGCCATTGGTCAAAAGAACCACGTTTCCTTGGATATCCGCAATTTCAACAAGATTTTTAGTGGAAAGATTAGGCATTGCGTTTGGGTTGCGAAAGATAGTTCGGAGTCTGCTCTTCCGGCTGGAAGAGGTACTTCTTCTGGCCGAACGTAAATGCAATCGCATTGGCGACATAATTGATAAGCGGCATATCGTCGATCTTCAAAAATGCGAACGCAAGCGATACGGCGGCAACGGGAATGGCAATCAAAATAGCCCAGATGCTGTGGCTAATGCTGAAGATGAGAAACAGTACCGTCCCGCCGGCGGCAATCCACAGAAACTGCTTGAGCGTGAACGGCCCGACGATATTAATCTCCGTTTGGATGAATTGTGGGATCTGAAAACGCATTAGGATCGGTTTCTATCTCTTAAGTTTACCACGTTATTCGGATTTATGGTTGCGGACGGCGGTTTCGGCGGCTTAATCGGCGTCATCGGCTCAATCCGGGGCATATATTGGAATTTTGATCGTGGATTCGTTAAACGCGGGCTGCTTGTTGATGGTGTCGCTTGAGTAGATGTTGGCTTACCGGCGATACGATCTGAAAACTTCTCCCTCTGAATTTGTTTAATCTCTTCAAGGGCCGATGCAAATAATTCCCCTGCGATTCGATTGGCTATTTTTTTCGCGGAATCAGCGTCAATACCGACGTTGGCTGTGATTTCAGAGACCATATCCCCTAAGAATAACTTACCCATCAGCACATAGCCGGTTGTGCGAGCAAGCGCCTCGGATTGCGCGTCAGAAAGATGAAAGATATATGCGATTTCTGATAGAAATTCCATGGTTGCGACGCTGTCTGCAGCATCTTGAATTGGTTCCGGTAAACCTAAAAACGCCCGATCGAATGTGTCCCATGCGTTATCCGATTGGGTAGCATTGCTCATTGCTTCATAAGGGTTGTATCGAGAAGTGCTTATATCCATGGGTATTATTAAGTCTTCGGTTCTTCTTTTTTCTCCGACTTCTCTTCTCCTCCGCCTCCGGCAGCAGCCTCTTCCTTAATTTCCTCGCCCTCAAGATCCGAGATGTCCGTACCGGCAAGGTCTTTAAGAATCTTTCGTTTTTTGTTGTCTTTAAGATTCTTTCGGAGTGTTGTTTTGTATGCTGCGCCGCCGCCTGCATACCCTTTTGCCCCCTTCTTCCCTTTCTCTGGATCGCGTTTAGGATCTTCATCTTGGAGGACTTTGATATGGAGAGCCAAAGCATCTTGGAATGCGGGATCTTCCCAGATTTTATTACCGACCCCCGCTATATCCTTAGTAGACATTCCTTTAATTTCTTTTCGCAAGAGCCTGCGGTAGAGGTTTTTGTTTTGCTCCACCTTGTAACCCCTGTCTCTCATGTCGAACATGACGGCAATGTCTGGGCGCTTCTTGCCGACAGCTTTTCTGAAGTCCTGCCCCTCTTTGGTTTTGATTCCTCCCATGAGGCTGATGGCAGTGCTATATTGTTCAAGTGTTATTGCGCCGAGAGCTTTGTCGTCCGCTTTGATGAAGTCAAACCATGCTTTTCGGGTTGCCGTCATTTCCGGCGTTCTTAATTTTTGATATTCCCCTTCAGCTGCCGCCATCTTCAAAAGCTCTTTCGGTGCAACATTCTTAAATTTAGACTTCTTGGCCTTATCACTCATGGATTGCACAAGAAACGGCTTATCGCTCCAGGCGACAACATCTTTTTTGAATTCAGCTTCATCAATCATCCCGCGGTCATAAAGAATTGACCGAAGGGCTGCGCCGCGTGCGCTATTTGGATCTGAAGTTTTTGCTTCCGCTTGGATTTGGCTGATAGATATACTTCCGGCTTGTTCCTGCTCTTTTAATTTAGAAGTTTCTTTGTCAACTCGAGAAACAAAATCACGCTGGTTTTTGAATTGGGCCCCCTGAACGCCGAAAGCGGCATTCCAGCGATTCTGTTGTTCCTGGGCCCGGCGACCAAAGGTGTTCTGATAAGCTTCAGTTGCTTTTTGGGAGGCGGCTTTTCGGGCGGCTTGATAATCACTGAATCCGGGAATTCGGTTTACAAGGCCCTTGATCGAATCAACGCGCTTCCTGAAATCAACTCCTGTCCAGGCGCTTGTAAGCTGGACAGCCCACAGAGTTCCCGCCGATAGCATGAAAGCCGCAAAAATGTAGAAAAATATCAAATTGAAAGACGTGCTATTTACGATGCCGGATACCAGCCCTTTATCAAGTCCGTTTGTTCCATCCTGGGCAATTTTGAACCCAACTTGCGCGACGATCTGGTCTCTTTGCGAAAGGAAGAAGATCGTCAGATACAAGAAAAAGAGATAGATCGGCAAAAATAAATTCCAGCCGAAAAATAAGCCCATCCACTGGTAAAACCTTTTTTGTGTTCCAGGCAAGATGTATGCCATCCAGGCCAGCGGCGAAACAATCAGAAGACCCCAGATAATGAAGATGCGAATAATGGCGAAGAATGTTGCGACCAACAAACTAAACAAGAACATCGCGGTCAGCACGAGCCGCATGATAGCCGACACGGTATCGGCCGAAAAGGCGTCGACGCCGTATGTGCTGGCGGCAGTGCCCGGACTTAACCCGACCAGGTTTACAGCTGACAAATATTGCCCAAGCTTATCGCCGGGATTGCCGATGGCGCCGAGAAACACATTGGTTAACACCTGCGACGCATCGATTATTAATCCCCCAATCACCAAGCTGAAGTTAATCAAAACGGCCACGATAAGGAATCGGCCGATCATTTTTTGAAATGAGTACTTTGATGAATCAAAGATCGTCGCAAAGGCCATCCAGATAAGCAGGACGATAAAAAGCATATTCGAAAAATTTCGAAGGATGGTCCATGTGGTGGTAATAACGGGCATATCGTTGAATGCCCGCAGATAGAGCGCGTAGTTGAAAATAGAAATGACAACGGCAAGAAACTGGACCAAAATCGAGCTTAAAATTCCAACGAGGGATGAGATGCCGGTGCTTAATCCTGCAAATGAAAGAAGAGTCTCCATATTATGGTGTGGTAGTTGTCGTGCAGGTTCCGTTTACGGTAGTGATCAAATCCTGAAGCGGCGTCAAAACGTTATTGCGTGCCGTATTCAAATCATCGCGATCTTGAGTGGTCAGAATATGATCAGGATCTCCGAATACTCCCGTAATGTCGTGGTATTTGGCAAGCATAAGATCAATTTGGCGGAGAATATTGTTGATCTGGTCAGAATACTGCGTACCCGTCGAATCATTTTTCTGGCCGCTCAAAAGATCGGTCATGTTTGAGAATGGGTTGAGTCCTGTCAGGCCCGTGTCCTGCATGCGCGCCGCGCTGCTGGAGAAGTTGTAGCCGGCCAATTGCTGGTAGGTTGAATACAGGACATTGAGGAATCCTGCTTGCGGAGCCGTAGCAGAACACACTGGCGTCCCTCCGGTACCCGGAATGTCGCCAAAATCGATCGGTACCGTATCATCGGCACCAGGAACGCGAATACCCGCTTCAGTTGAAAGTTTGTAGCTGCCCTCATCGCTGCTTGAGAAGTTGAATAACCGATTGAGCATAACTTCTGTCGCATTAGCAACGATTTCATTGACTTGGTGAACATTGGCAAGCCAATCGTATTCGGCATTGTTGGTCGCATCTACGCTGCTGCTGATGTTGCTGCCCGGTGTTTTGATGTCTTTGTATGCCAAACAATCCCCGGCCGGACCCTTAATGAGGCAACTGTCGCTTTTGCCATTGCCGCTGATGCCGGTGTAACCGTTATTTGCCAACACTTGATTCACATCAGCCGTTTGGGCGGCGGTGCGTTGTTTGGCGGCTTCATTGTAGGAGAGCAGGAGCGCGCCATAGTAGTTGTTTTGAGGTTGTGCAAGACGAGCGATGGCATCCCAGCCTCCGGCACCCGCAAAATCCTGGTCAAACTTGGCGGGATCAAATCCTGCCGGCATGGTGCAGCCGATATCTGAGGCAAACGAGGTCAAACTGTCAACGCGGGTTTTTTGCGCGCCAAGGGAAATTTTTTGGTTCGGACTTAAGCCAAATGCTTTTTTCAAATCATCGCCGAAGTAGGGGCAGACTTTGGAAGTGCTGAGCATGGCACGGAAGATATTCTCGCCGCGGTATTGCGCTTGGGCCTGGAAATTATTCCAGTTGGTGACGAATGTCGGTCCCCCATCCCGGCCGCGGGTCCGGGCGATGGTCAGAGTTTGAGAGATAATTGTATTCATGATCTGTCGCGCGGTACAGCGAGCGACGGCCTGATCTTTGTAGGTCATGTTGGCCAAAAAGTTCATAAGTGTGGCCTGAAGCCTCTGCACTGTCGTATCGGTAACCGGCTGAACGCCGCCGAACAATGCGCCAAAAAATGGTCCGATAACCGGTATTTTACTCACGACGTTTCCAATTTTTTGCATTGCGCCGGCCAAGGCCGAGCCCACCAAGTCGCCCGCCAGACCGGTTGCAAGATTCTTAATAAGAGTGCCTATACTGGTGAGCTTGCCGTTAACAAGATCTGCAAATGGGCCGACAAGTTGGCCGTTCACGGCGCATTGGGTGAAGTTTTCGCCGGGAGCGGTAATGGCTGCGGCGCGCGTCACCGGAGCGGCTAAAAGTCCGTTCCAGAATACCGTCACCAGCAAAATTGTAGCGATAATGCGGCGGCTCATTTGGTTGCTTTGATGGTGAGAAAGGAATTAATCATATCCAAATAGGTATTGAAAGAATCGCCAAAGGCGCTCAAGGCAAACGCCCCCTTCACGGGGTCCTTATCGCCGTTGGCAATGGCCTTGCTGATATCGCGCATCTGCTGGATGAGAGACAGGAGTTGCGCATGCTGGCTTTGAGCTTCTGCCGGGGCTTGTATTGCAATTCCTTGGGCAAGGAATTTGTCATATTGGTCGGCAGCTTGGCTGAAAGAGTCGTGAACGCTCGGATCGCTGTAACCCTTGTCGCCGATCGTATTCAGGTTATCGATAATGTTTGCGTACTGCGTATTCAAAAGTGCCGAGAAGTCAACCAGGACTGGTGTTACAGCGGTAATATACTGGACGACCGCCGTCTCCCCCTTGCCCGATACTTTCACGAGCGAAGGATCAATCTGCTGATCGAATAAATATTTCGCGGAGTCGCTGATGCTGTCGCCGATATCACCGAGAGACTGGGCATAGGTGTCGCTCTCGGGATTCAAAGCGCCGGCCGCCATGCCGGCCACCGTCAAATTCGAAAGCTTGTCAGTCAGATTCTCGTCATTGATGAGATCATCGGGCCCGGCAACGAGCGGGTTGTGTCCGGAGGCAACTTCTTCCCCATCCTTGAATCCGTCACTGTCCGTGTCCGGGTCATAGGGATCGGTATTCCAGAGGGCTTCTTGAATGGTATTGAGGCCGTCATGATCAGGATCATCGTCAGCGGATGAAATTGAAGCGCCTTGAGAAAGAGTCGGTCCGCCGAGCGCGGCCGTATGGATGAATCGAGTAAATTGCCAAACCAAAACCATAGCAATAACTGCCATGCCACCGATAAAAATCTGGAGTTTTTTCGGCATAGTCTACTTCTCCAGTATACCACGGGCTTTTTCTTGATTTTTCCTAGTGTGTTGACAAGTTTCGGGCCAATTGCTGCCATTGGGTAACCGAGAGGTTTTCAGCGCGGACTGTCGGTAAAAGACCGACTTTTTCAAAAGCAGAAAGAATGATTTCCTTATCGAACCGCTCCGAAAGGTTGCTTAAAAGTTGTTTGCGCTTGGAAGAAAAGCCAATCCGGGCCAGGGCAAGAAAATTTGGGCCTAATTCTGGCCACGGCCGAAGGCGGACAACAGCCGAGTCTACGGCAGGTATCGGCCGGAAGCTTCCGGCCGATACCTGCATGATTGTTTCAGGCTCGGCGTAATATTGGACGGCCGCGGCCAGAAGGTTCATGTGCGGCGGCCGGGCTTGGATCCGTTGGGCCACTTCTTTCTGAACCATAATGACAAGGAGATTCGGTCGCGGCCACTTCTCAAAGACGGTCTTCAAAAAGCGCCCGGTGATATAGTATGGGAGATTGGCGACGATTTTGTAATTGCCGGGTGCGAGGCTGTATTCCGCAGGGCTAAACTCAAGCGCATCCCCTTCTATAATTCGAACCGGCGAATTTTCGAATTCTTGTCGCAGTGTTTCGATGAGCCGGCGATCTTTCTCCACGGCGATCACGGCACCGGCCTGTTGAGCCAGAAGCCGGGTCAGCAATCCCGTGCCGGGACCGATTTCCAATACGCTATCGGACGGCGTTAATTCGGCGGCTTCAATGATGCGTTCGGCAACGCCGGGATTGATGAGAAAATTCTGACCGAGCGATTTTTTGGCGGCGATGCTAGTCATAGGATAAAACTTCTTCGTAGTCGTCATTCGGATCTAAAAGCTGATAATCAAGCAAATCTTGAGGCATTTCTGAAAGAAAGCGCGAAGGCAAATTGACTTCGGTACTGCCGAAGATATTTCGATATTTGGCGTGGGTCAGGACAAGGCGTTCTTTGGCCCGGGTGATGCCAACGTAGCAGAGGCGCCGTTCTTCCTCCATTTCGTGGGGCTGGTAAATAGTGCGGCTGTGCGGAAAGAGCCCTTCTTCCATGCCGATGATAAAGACCATCGGAAATTCAAGACCCTTGGAGGAGTGCATGGTCATGAGATTTACCCGTGCGACAGTATCTTTGCCGCGGTCGGCGTCCTGTAGGAGCGCGATTTCTTCTAGAAATCGCGCTCGGCCTTCGTCCGGATCAAGGTTGTCATATCCCCGCGCCACGGTCATCAATTCGCGGATGTTTTCCATCCGCTCCTCGACATTTTCATAATTGCCGCTCTTAGCCATGCTCAAAGTGCGCAGATATTCCTCATAGCGGATTGATTCGACGATGTATTCGATGACTTTGGTGACCGGCCGTTCGGCTGCAGTCGTTCGCAGGTCGGCCACGAGCTCGGCGAATTTTTTCAGGGCAGCGCCTTTCTTGGTTTCCGTCGCTGCCAATTCCGCCAGGCTCTCGGTGAGGTCTTTTTTGCCGGCGGCGATGATTTTGTTGTAGGTCGCTTCCCCGATGCCGCGCGCGGGCGTATTGTAGATGCGCTCGAACGCCAAAATATCGGTCGGGTTATGGATGAATTTCAGGTAGCTCAAAATATCTTTGATTTCTTTGCGATCGTAGAATTTCAGGCCGCCGACGATCTGGTAGGGCAAGTGTTTGACGATTAGGGCTTCTTCAATGGCTCGGGACTGGGCGTGGGTGCGGTAGAGAATCGTAAAGTCGCTCAATTTGTATCCCTGGCGGAGATACTTCACGATCTGGCCGACGACGAAATTGGCTTCAGCTCGTTCATTAAGCGTTTCTTTTACGACAATCCGTTCTCCTGCCCCATTCTCGGTCCAGAGCGTTTTGGGGATTTGGTTTTTATTGTTGGAAATGATGTGCTGGGCCGCAGCCAGGATTGTTTGGGTGGAGCGGTAGTTTTGTTCCAAAAGAATGACCTGGGCATCGGAATAATCTTTTTGAAAATTCAAAATATTCCTGATATCGGCTTCGCGGAATGCGTAAATGGACTGCGCGTCATCGCCGATCACGAATAAGTTCCGGTGCTTTTGAGCCAGCAATTGTACGAATTGATATTGGTCGTGGCTGGTGTCCTGGTACTCATCGACGAGGATATATTTCCAGAGATCGTGGTATTTGGCGAGGATATTCGGATGGTCTTTGAATATTTTGACCGTCAGGACGATCAAGTCGTCAAAATCAAGCGAATTCATGTTTTTGAGCCGGGTTTGATAGCTCTGGTACAGTTTAGCGACAAGTTTTTCAATGTATTCGTGGGGTCGATAATTGTCGGGCCAGATAAGGTCGGTCTTCAGTTTGGAGATTTTATTGAGCATTGTCCGCGGATTATAGCGCTTGGGATCGATCTCTAGTTCGCCCATAATGCGCTTCATGACCGCGAGCTGATCGTCGCTGCCGAGAATGGAAAACTGATTGCTGTAGCCTAGGATGCCGATCTCGCGGCGCAAGATGCGCAAGCCGAGCGAATGGAAGGTGCTGATGGCCGGCAATTCATGAAGCTTTTTTTTGCCGCCGCCCAGGAGCGCGCCGATGCGCTCCTTCATTTCGTTGGCGGCCTTGTTGGTAAAGGTGATAGCAAGAATGCTTGCCGGCGAAATGCCTGAAGCGATGAGGTATGCGACGCGGTGCGTGAGGCAGCGCGTCTTGCCCGAGCCGGGCCCGGAGATGACCAAAACCGGGCCGTCGAGCGTTTTGACGGCTTCAATCTGCTTATCGTTCAGTCCTTTCAGAATCGCGTCCTTCATGCGTCCATATTTTACCGCATTTAGAAAGAAAAAGAAAAACGCGCGCCGAAGGCGCGCGTTTTTCAGCTATGGCATCGCTGGTTTGAGAATGGCAACCTCATTGCCCTCGCTATCAAGAACCCGCGCGTAGCGGCCCACGGTCGGGATATCAAGGATTTCTCCGACCAACTTGCCGCCAGAGGCCTCGATCTTTTTGACCGATGCATCGCAGTCGTCAACGGCTATCACCAGAATGGGTCCTTTGGCGTCCGGGCTTCGCTTGAAAAGGCCGCCGTTGATGAAGGCCGATTCTTGGGGCATTCCCTTCGCGTCGGTCGGTCCCGTCTGAACGACGACGTAGTTGCCGAATTCCGGCCCGCTCTGAATCAGGTTCCAGCCGAAGTTCTCGGCATAGAATTTTTTGGCCCGTTCGATGTCGTCGACGGGAATTTCAAAATGTACGACTCTGTTCATGTGCATATGGTTAAGGGTTGCTGTGGTGTTTGTTGGACGATGTCAGAACTTTCTTTGAGCAAAATCCGGACTGCGAAATTTGAACGCTCCGCCCCGCCGCCGCCTCGCTTCGCTCGCTGTTCCGCAAAAAAGTTTTCTTCGCATTTTTTGATTTGGCGTGCGATTTCTTTTTCTTCTAAAAGGAAAAGAAAACTTTTTTGCGGGACTCTGCTCTCAA
>CAZKJF010000002.1:0-41538 GCA_964553025.1 uncultured Candidatus Saccharibacteria bacterium
ACCACTGACAACACTGATCGCACCGGTTCTGCGCTGTACGTCCATGACGCGATTCCGTCATTGACCCAGACCGCGTTGAGCAGCGGTACGTTCACGACTGGCTTCCAGGATTTGGCTCGATTCACCATCACGCCTTCCAACGGTCCTGGCGGTTCAGTTGCGGTCAACCAGATACGCTACGACATCAGTAAGTCCAGCGGTGTCCGATTGGCCTCTGCTTCAGCAAGCGACTTGAGACTCTACATCAACGGCGGTGATGTCACCCCGGCCTCGGTTTCGCACTCTGGCCTCGGTCAGGCAAGCACCAGCGGTTATGTGATCTTCGAGTTCCCGACCGAAGTGGTATTGAGCGGCGCTACAACGGTGGCCTTCCGAGGCAACGTTGACCTTGGCGACGGCACTGATACCTTGACGGTCTCGATGCACCAGGATACGACCAAGACTGGTCCCGCGGGTGCGGAAACCGCTGGCGGCTCCAGTGCAAGCCTCGTGTGGTCTGATCGCTCTGCGTCATCCCACTCGAGTACGACTTCTGACTGGATGGACAGCTACTTGCTCCAGGGTCTCCCGATGAGCTGGGGCTTGAGCCGAAACTAGTCTGAGTCAGTGAGCTGTAAGTTTCTCGATGTCTCACAATCGAACCAAAAACTCCCCGTTCGGGGAGTTTTTGGTTGGGAGCGTAACGAAAAAGAAAAGGAATTTAAAATCAATTGAGGATGCTTAGAGAAGAGTCTCGATTTTCTCGATCATACTGGTAATACTGAAAGATTTGACGAGGGTTTGGTGGGCCTGGATGACCATCTCCCGGGCCAGATTTTCCTGGTGGAGGACAGTAAGGACGGCTTCTTTAATCTCAACAGGTTTGCCGGACTCTACGATAATGCCACTTTTACCGTTATCGAGGACTTCCGGGACGGCGCCCACGCGCGTGGCGACAACGGGAATCTTAGCCGCCATAGCTTCAAGTACGCTCCAAGGGAAGCCTTCTTTGAGCGAAGGCAGGACGAAAACCTGGGCGCCGGGCAGATACTGCCGGGCATTCTCTAGGGCGCCGGGAAGAAAAACCGAGCGCTGGAGACCTAGAGCAGCGATTTTTTGCTGGAGCCTAGGACGCTCTTGGCCATCGCCGATGATTATAAAAACAAGGTTCTCATCTTTTAAAAGTGCAGCCGCTTCGAGTAGGGTTTCCAGTCCTTTGGCGGGGTAGAAATTAGCTATCGTACAGGCAATTTTAGCTGTATTATTGGCTGATAACCCGCAGAGTTCTAGCAATTTGGCACGGGCTGCGTCGGGAGCAAGGGTACCATTCCCGTAGGGTTCAATGCCGTTATAGATTAATTCAAGGCCTTTAGAGGGCTCAATATGGAATTGGCGAGCCTGAATAAGGTCATGGGTATTGTTGACGATAATGTAGTCCTTCCAGGGCCCGCTGGTGCGTTCCAGGCCTTTCCAGAGCTGCCGCTTCCAGGCTGGCCAAGGGTCATTGAACGTCCAGCCGCCGATCCGGTAAATGACTACGGGTCTCTGGCGGGCCAGCTGGCCCGCCAGAGACCCGATAAAGCCGGCTTTGGAGCTAAGCAAAAAGAGGGTAGCGGGCTGCAATGAATTGATGATATCTCGGATCTCGTATATGGCTCGGATATCCGATATCGGATGGGGGTCGCGTTTGAGCGATTTTATAATCAGCGGCGTAATGCCGATTCCGCCGAGAGCGCGGGAGAAAGAACCATCGCCGTCGCTGCCGACGGCAATGGTCAGGTCATACGCATCTCGGCGCACGTGGGTCAGCAATTGCAGAAGAAACATCTGGGCGCCGCCCATTTCCGATTGAGTAATGACGAATAAAATCTTCTTTCGAGCGCTCGTCGGCTGACCTTGGAATCTATTGATATCCTGGTCCATATATGGCAAAATACTAGCATAAATGGCCCAGAAACACCAGATTTTGCTGTTCGCCACATCCTATTTACCTCTTACCGGCGGCGCCGAGCTGGCTCTGAAAAATATTACCGACCGGCTGCCGGATTTTTCTTTTGATCTCATTACTGGCCGCTATGATCTGACTATCCCGGCCCGGGAGCGGATCGGAAATGTGAATGTTTTTCGGATCGGCGGCCGCTTGGCGGGATTTAATTTTTTGTTGCCGAAACTGTTTTTTCCGATCGCCGGATTTTTAAAAGGCCGCGAGTTTTTGAAAGAAAAAAAGTATGATTTGATTTGGGTCATTCAAGCCTCCCAAGCAGCCGGTGCGCTTTGGCTCCTGAAAGTTTTCGGCTATGTTAAGCAGCCGGTAATTTTGAATATCCAAGAAGGAAAGAATCTGCATACCCAGCCCTGGCTGACCCGCCTGGCCCGACGGTTGATTTTACAGAGCGTGGATTACTTTACGGTTATCAGCATGTATCTGAAGCGAGCCTTGCTTGTTCGAGGCATTGCGGAGAACCGTATTGCGCTTATTCCGAACGGTGTGGATATGGAGCGTTTTGGCAGCCTTAGTGTGCATCCCCGTCAGCATTCTATCATTACCGTCTCTCGACTGGTGGGGAAAAACGCCGTGGCTGATATTATCGAAGCAGTGGCAGTCCTGAAGCGCAAACAAAAAATCCATGCTTCTCTAACGGTCATCGGCGACGGCGAATTAAAGCCGGTTCTTCTGAAGCAGGGCCGTAATTTGGGGCTTGAAGGTCAAATCCAATGGCTGGGGACAATGAGCCATAACGAATTACCTAAATATTTGGCCGAAGCGGCCGTATTTGTCCGGCCTTCGGAAACGGAAGGCCTGGGGACGGCATTTTTGGAGGCTATGGCCGCCGGCGTGCCGATAATCGGCACGCCGGTCGGCGGAATCCCCGATTTTTTGAAAGACCGGGAAACCGGCCTTATATGCCGCGTCCACGATCCTGAAGACCTGGCCCGATCAATTGGGGAATTGTTTTCAGATTCTGCGCTTCGAGCGCGCCTTGTTGCTAATGCTCGGGCGCTTATCCAAGAACGATACACCTGGGATACGATTGCGCGGCAGTACCGCAAACTGTGTAATTACATTTTGAAGTCATGAAGCGTATTTTGATCACCACCGGTATTTTCCCGCCGGATATCGGTGGCCCCGCATCCTACGGCGCGCTTATGGCCCGTCACCTGGCTGCGCGCAGCCAGGTGACGGTGCTTACCTACTCTTCGACCCACCGGGCTGCCGATGCGAATCTACCCTATCGGGTTATTCGGGTTTCTCGCGCCTGGCCGAAGGGTCTGCGTCATTTGCTATTTCTCGTTGCGGCGTGCTTTCAGGCTCGCCGGCATGATGTTATTTTTTCGTTGAATGCGGTAAGCGCCGGCATTCCGGCTCACTGGGCGGCTCGTCTGGCCCGCAAGAAATTTATCGTGAAGATTGTCGGCGATTATGCCTGGGAAACGGCGATGAATCGCGGTAAAACTCAATTGATGATCAATGACTTTCAGCGTGCGGCGCGGCAGGGCCGCGCCGCACGCTTGCATCGTTTTCAAGTTTCCGTATGCGCAGCCGCCGACCGCGTGATTGTGCCTTCGCGTTATCTGGCCGATCTCGTGGAGGGCTGGGGGATTCCTAAAGAAAAAATCGCCGTAGTGTACAATGGCGTTGATTTCACCCCTTCGTCGCTTACCAAAGAAGAAGCTCGCAAGAAGCTCGGCCTGACCGGTAATATCTTATTTACCTATGGCCGTCTCGTGCCTTGGAAAGGTTTTCGGATGTTGGCTAAACTCATGCCGCGCTTGGCGGAAGTTAATCAGTTTTTCCAGCTCGTTATAGCCGGCGACGGACCGGACCGAAAAACTCTTGAAGCGATTATTAAGAATCTCGGTCTTACTCGAAAAGTCTTGTTGGTTGGCCGGAAGGCTCACGCTGAAATCGCCGATTATTTTGCCGCCGCCGATATGTTTCTCCTCAATAGCGGATATGAGGGCTTTTCTCATCAGATTTTGGAAGCCATGGCCGCCGGCGTGCCGGTGATTGCCAGCGCGGTTGGCGGCAACCGAGAAGCTATCGTGCAAGGAGAAAACGGATTCCTGGTGAAATACAATGATGAATTCAACCTGATCGAAGCAATTCGATCGCTGTGGAATAATCCGGAACTGCGCGGTTCATTCGCCCGGGAAGGTCAAAAAACCGTCCGTCGGTTTTCATACGATGAAATGCTGCAGAAGACAACTCAAATTCTTATCTGATAACCATGCCTAATTTATTGATGGTATCAGGGGACAGAATGGCGGCTCAAGGCGTGCGAGGAGCGTTTTATAACACGCTGGCGGAGCTGCGAAAGCACTTCGAGCGTGTTGATATTATCTGTCCGCGCGCTGGCAGCGATAATGTTCAGCCGTTTGAGAATGTTTTTATCCATCCTTCACCGTGGCCGATTTGGCTTCAACCATGGTGGATTCGAAAAAAGGGGCTTGAATTGAGCCAGGCGAATGCCTGGAGCATAATGACCGTACATGAGTACCCGCCGTTCTATAACGGGCTTGGCGCGTATCTGCTCTGGCGAAAAATCAAAATTCCTTATGTTCTGGAAATCCATCATATCCCCGGGTATCCGCGGGCGGCAAGCATAAAAGAAGCGTGGTATTGCCGATTGAGCCATGTTTTTCTCGCCGCCGATGCACATCGTGCATCGGCGGTTCGAGTGGTCAATCAGCATGAAGCACCAAAATTTTTGATTTCTGCGGGTATAAAAAACAAAAAGATAAAATATTTTCCTTCCCTATATATCGATACGGGCATATTCCGCCCCGAGCAGACGGAAAAGAAGTATGATTGTGCGTTTGTGGGGCGCCTGGCGACAAACAAAGGAATTGATCTGTTTGTGAAGGCAGTTCAAAAGGCGGGCGTCTCGGCGGTAATTGTCGGCGACGGGCCCTTGGCCGGTGCGGTCAAACGTTTAGTCTACAGCCAGGGCCTGGCGGATCGCATTGCCCTTCATGGCTGGGCCAAGGATTCAAGTGAAGTCGCGCGACTTTTGAATGAATCGAAGATTCTTGTTATTCCGTCATTCAATGAAGGCGGTCCGCGTGTGGCCATGGAAGCCATGGCCTGCGGTATTCCCGTTATTTCAACGCCGGTCGGCATTGTGCCGGATGTCGTTCAAAACGGCGCGACGGGAGAAATTGTCGGCTGGGATGCGGATGAGATTGCGCTTCGCATCCGGAAGATTCTTTCTGATCCGGCCATCCAAGACACATATGCGAAAGCTGGCTTGGATATTGCGTCAAAATTTGAAAGAAGCGCGATGATTCGGAATTATAGCGATTTTTTAAAGACATTGGCACGATGAAAAAAAGGCTTTTAATCATAACCCAGAGCGTGGATGCGGATGGCGGCGTACTGGAATTCTTTATTGATTGGATTCGGGGCTTGGCTGCTGAATTTTCCCGGGTGGATGTCATCACGTTGAGTGCCGGCCGGCATGAACTGCCGCCAAACGTCCATGTCTATTCGCTGGGCAAGGAACGAAAGGTGCCGCGCGTGGCGCGGTGGATTCGTTTGGCGTTTCTACTCGCGTGGCGCGTACCGCAAGCCGATACGGTCTTTGCCCATATGTCGCCGGCATTCGCTCTCGCCGCTTGGCCGGTTACTTTCGTAACCGGCCGGCGGCTCGTACTCTGGTACTTGCATCGCTCCCGAACGATGAGATTGCGCCTCGCTGCGCGTCTCGCTGATGCGGTGGTTACGGCCAACGTAGACAGCTTGACGTTGCGCACTGCAAAGGTGATTGCGATCGGCCACGGTATTCCCGTTGATAAATTTTCCAGTGTCCGTGATGGCACGCTTCATAGTCCGGTACGCATTTTGACAGTTGGTCGAATTACGCCCATCAAAAATCTTGAGACGCTCATTGCCGCTGCCGCGCGGGCGATTCATCGGGGTACGCGGGTAAGGATCAAAATAATCGGCCAGCCGGCGATGGCGGGCGATTCTGATTACTTAAAGCGCCTTAAGAACTTGGTCTCCGAGCATAAACTTGCTGCTGAAGTGGAATTCGCAGGGTACGTGGCTCATGAGCGCCTGCCCGAAGAATACCGTCAGGCCGACGTATACGTCGGCCTGACGCCGGCCGGTGGGATCGATAAGACGCTTCTGGAAGCAATGGCGTCGGGCTGCATTGTTCTTACTTCCAATGCGATCATGAAAGAATATTTCGGTCCCTATGCCGATCAGCTTATCTTTGCATATGGCGATTCAGACGATTTGGCCAGGAAGCTGGAATCCGTAATCGGATTGAGCGATGGTATGCGCACCGAGATCAGTCGCTTTTTGGGCCTATCGGTGCGCAACCATCACGATTTGAACAAGTTTATAAAGAGATTAACTGAAATCTTATATGGCGCTTATTAAGAATTTTTTGAAAGCGGCATGGTACAGAATTATGCGATTTCTCCCAGCTTCCGGAGCGATTATTTTGATGTATCATTCGATCGGGGATAATAAAGAATTTTTTACCGTACCAACGGATGAATTTGAGCGGCAGATGGAGTATCTCAAAAGCAACGGCTATAACGTCGTGTCTTTGAATGAGGTTGTAAAGGCGCTTGAACAAAAGAAGCCGATCTCTTCGCGGACAGTGGCACTGACTTTCGACGACGGCTACCGCGATAACTATATCGAGGCGTTTCCGATTTTGAAAAAATACGGCTTTCCGGCGAGTATTTTTCTGGTCTCAGATTGGATTGGGACGACGGTTACGGTCCGCACCGGCAAGCCAATACCGATTTTGGAGCCGGCTGACCTGAAAGTCATGATTGCATCAGGTCTGATCGAATTTTTCCCCCATACCGTGCATCACATGAAATTGACTCAAGCCGACAATGCGACTGCCGAAGCGGAAATCAAGGAGTCTGCCGAAAGGCTTGCAGCGCTGGACGTGCTAAAAGATCGTATCTTTGCCTATCCTTTCGGTTTATACAACTCGACAGTTGTTTCCATTCTCCGGCGCCTGAATATTCGGGCGGCGCTGACCGTTCAGCCGGGCCGAGTTCGCTCCGGGGCCGATCTGCTGACGCTCCCTCGCAATTCGATCGATTCTCGGGTATCATTCAATCAATTCAAGGGCATTGTTCATCGGGGCCGAATTTCATTATGAAAGAATATTATCTTCGAGAAACATACGATCATTCCCATCGCTGGATGACTTACTGGTATCTCATCCGCGAAGTTCACCGGCTTCAGCCCGGATCAATTTTGGAAGCGGGAATCGGCAACAAATTTCTTTCCAAGTATCTTGCCGCCCGCGGTTTTAAGGTTACCACCCTTGATATTGAGGCAAGCCTTGAGCCCGACATCGTAGGGAGCGTTACCGCGATGCCGGCCGCCGACGATTCCTACGACCTGGTTATCTGTTCGCAGGTGCTTGAGCATTTGCCGTTCGAAGAATTTCCCAAAGCCTTGGCCGAGATCCGGCGGGTGGCTAAAAAAGACGTTTTAATTTCATTACCGCACTGGGGATGGACGTTTTATGCCACTTTCAAGATGCCCTTATTCCGCAAGTTCTCTGTTTTGTGGAAATTCCCGTGGGCGAAGCGGCATGTTTTTGACGGCGATCATTACTGGGAGATCGGTAAAAAGGGATATAGTCTCGGGAAAATTAAAAAAACAATCGAACAGGCCGGATTCAAGATTCAGCGTGATTTTATTCGGTCCGGCTCGCCGTTCCATCATTTTTTCGTGCTTCAAAAGGTATGATTTTTATCACCTCATATCCGTACGTTCATGAGCGTCTCTTCAACGTTTTTCGATATTTCAAAGATCGGACTCGTCTGATGTTTATTCTGCCGAACAACTGGCCGGCCAAAGATGGCCGGCCAGTTGAGGTGCCCCGAGACGATATCGCACGGGTGATTCCAGTGCCTTCATATTTTTTCCATTCCCGATATCCGATCGTGAGAGGAATTCTTAAGGGTTGGATGCCGCGCGTTTCTTCTGTCGTACGTTTTTCCGGCAAACCGGGCGACGTTCTGTACACTGCGATTGAACCCAATCTGTTGCCGACATTGCAGAACAGCCGTCTGGCCCGCCGCTACGGGCTGAAGCACGTCTTTTTTACATGGCAGAACGTTCCCTATTCTGATCGCTTGCGCGGCTGGAAGCTTCGAATGACCGAATATATTATCAAACGGACGATTCGTAATTCCGTGGGAGCAATTTGCGGCAATACCAAAGCAGCGGAAATTATCCGCCGATATGCCCCGCCGAATTTTAAAATTTTAGTTGCGCCGATTTCCGGCGTAGACGTAGAACGATTTTCGCCGAGAGATTCATCCTTTCGCTCCTCGTATCATTTGGAAGGGAAAATCGTGATTACGTTTGCCGGTGCCTTTGATGAGCGCAAGGGTCTCAAAACTCTCCTTGATGCTTTTGCAGAAGTTCGAGAGAAAAATACTTTAGTCCATTTGGCGCTTATTGGTACCGGTCGGCTGCTTCCTGAACTGGAAGAAATTACCGTGAAGCGCGGGTTAAAGTCCGCTGTTACTTTTATCCCCTGGCTTCCAAACGCTGAATTAGCTGGAGCATTGGCCGAATCGGACATTTTTGTCTATCCTTCCGAGCCTTGGCGCGGCTGGGAAGAACAATTCGGGTTTTCGATGGCTGAAGCGTCTGCGTGCGGGGTGCCGGTGATTGCTACTGACACCGGTTCGATTTCGGAAGTCATAGTGGATGGGAAGACCGGCGTTTTGGTGCCGCCCCGTAATAGCCGCCGCTTGGCGGCGGCTATTACGGGGCTGGCCGCTGATCCCGAGCTGCGATCGCGGCTTGGCCGATCGGGCCGGGAGCATATCCAGAATAATTTCTCGCATGCCATGGTTGCTGAAAAATTTGAATCATTTTTTGCCGAGTTATAACGATGGAATTCAAGATTCTCACAATCGATGAAATACGTCTGTATGCAAGCCGGACCAACCAGATTGCTTATGCAGATTCTTTTGCTGAATTTGTAAAACGTCACCACGGATTGGACCGCCAGATGGTCGGGATGATAAACACCGGCACGACCGTCGCGGTCGTGCCGGTGTTTATCGGTCGCCGAAACGGTCAACTTCATGCCGAGATTCCAGCATTGATGTATTATGTTGACCCGCTTATCATGGATCATTCCTTTGATATTCTTTCATCCGCTGTTGGCCGCGCTCTTCGCAAATTCCTAGGCGCCGATACGCTGATTTTTAATATTCTAAGTCAAACCGCTGTCGAATCCGCCCAATTTACCGCCTATATTTTGGATACTCAAGGTTACGGTGCCGATGATATTCTGACGCGCTTAATCGATAAAAAAGCTCGGCAAATCAAAATCGCCGCCCGGCGAGGCGTACTCTCCCGGCGCCTTGCGCCGGGAGAGTACCGGCAGGCATATGGCCTTTTTGGTCTCCAACATTCCGAGCGTGGCTGGGTTAGCAAGAGTAGGAGCTACTTCCAAAACCTTGAGACTGTATTCGGCGAGAACTTAGTTATGTTCGGCGCATTCGTCGATGGCGTATTGGCTGCCGTTAATATCTGCATTGTTTACAAAGATTATCTTTGGATGGTGCATAATATTTCCTTGCAAGAATATCGCGATCATCATGTCAATGATGCCGTCTATTGGGAAATGATCCGTGGCGGCCGCGGCCAAGGCATTCGTTTTTTTGACTACGGCGGCTCGCTATCCGCGGACTATGGTGGGAAAAGATTCAAAGAATCATTCGGAGGTCGCGCTCATTCATTGGTCCGTCGCAGCTATTACAAAAATCCGTTTTCTCGTTTAATATACCTATGGGATAAAAAACTTCGCCACCTCCGACAACGTATTAAAAAATCATGAATAATGTCGCAATATACCATCGTTCGGCAGCAGTTCGAGCCTATGACAAGGATAAGATATTCCCTGCGGAAGAGAAGCTCTTTGCTGAATTCTTAAAGCCAGGAATGAGGATCCTTGATCTGGGCTGCGGTGCCGGTCGTACAACCGGTTATCTTAAAAATTTCGATCCAAACGTTCATGGAGCCGACGTATCCGCAGCCATGATTGAGAAAGCCAAGGAACGCTTTCCGGAGATACAGTTTTCAGTAATGGACGCGGCCCAGCTTGGTTTTGCCGATGGAATGTTTGATGCGATTGTTTTTTCGTTCAATGGCCTTGATTATCTCTATCCGGTTGACCGCCGAGCTGCGGCGCTAGCCGAAATTCGGCGAGTTTTAAAACCGGGCGGTGTATTTATTTTCAGCTCCCATAACAGCCAGATGCTGCCATTGAGCCGCCCGCGTCTGAAAGATTTTCTTTTTAATGTTTTTACAGGCCGAATTTTTATGCGCTATCGGATTGACCACCAAGCATATGGTCCGCTGACCACGTATTTTGGTTCGATTGATCGCCAGGTTCGTGAATTGCATGCCCATGGATTCCAGGTTTTGGAAATGACCTCGAATAAGTATCAATCGGGCTGGCGAATGCGTTTCCTGACATCCTATGTTTATTATGCGGCGCGGAAACGATAAATCAATGAAACTTTTCTATCTCTTCAATGGTCGGTTACCGACCGAAAAAGCCCATGGCGGCCAAATTGTCCATGCCTGTAGCGCATTCGCCGAGGTGGGAGTGGAAGTGACACTTGTCTTTCCATACCGCCAGAATCCGATCCAAGAGAATATCTATAAATTCTACGGGGTGCCCGAGAATTTTAAGGTTCGCCACGTTCGAGGCCTCGATGCCAGTCGCTGGTTGCCCGGGCCAGTCGCATTTCATATCCAGAACCTGGTTTCCGCGTTCTGGATGATCCGGTCCGTTCGCCCCTACCGCAACCAAGCCGATACGTTGTTCTATGCCCGCGACTATGCATCATTGCGGGCTTTGGCTGCGCATCAATTTCCTTTTGCGGCCGAAATCCACGATTACCGCTTTTCTCGGCCGCGGGCGGCTATTGGACGCATTCTCAGCGCAGCCAAGATCATCGTCGCTAACTCTGCCGGTACTAAAGAAGCGCTGATCAAACACTATCCCCATGTTGCCGCCAAGATTCGAGTTGTTCCTAATGGTGTTGAACCGGAATTTTTTGCTGTTCCACAGACGTCTGAACAAGCTCGCGAAAAAGTCTCATTGTTGTCGGATAAAAAACTTGTTGCCTATGTCGGCCGCTTGGAAAGTGCGGGCACAGAAAAAGGAATTGATGTTTTTTTGCGCGCTTTGAATGAAATTTCCGACCCTGATATTGCCGGCTATGTGATCGGCGGGCCGGAGGAGCTTGTTAAAAAATATAAAGCCGCTTATCCAAAGGTGATCTTTGTCGGCCAGGTGTCCCGCAAGGATATCCCGCTCTATTTGCGGGCGCTTGATATCGTGGTGATTCCGCTCGCTGACAGCCGGCATGCCCGGACGTCATCGCCCATTAAATTGTTCGAGTTTTTCGCTGCCGGCAAGGCCATTATCGCTTCACGCGTGCCGGCTGTCAGCGATTACGCCGATGAGAAATCAGTTGTCTTTTTTGATCCCGGCAGCAGTTCGGAACTCGCGGCTCGGATCCGCGAGTTGGCCGGCGATGAGAAGAAGCGTCGAATGTTGGAACAGCATGTCCTTGTTCTCGCTCAGCGCCATACTTGGACCGCGCGTGCCCGAAATATTCTTTCGCATCTTTCATGAATACCCATATTAACAATATCGAGAGCTTGATCGGGAGTTTAAAAGGGAAGGCAATTCTGGATATTGGTGCCGGTTTCGGTGATTTTGTGTTCGCGTGTCTGGAACGCGGCTATGACGCCCGCGGGATCGAATTAAATGCCAAGAAAATAGCCAAGGCTGAAATTGCGGCTGCACAAAAAGGAATTTCATTGCCGCTGGTCCAAGGCATCGCTGAATCTTTGCCGTTTGAAAATAACCGGTTCGATTTTGTAAATGTGGGGGAAGTGATTGAACATGTTCGAGATCCGAGACAAGTCCTAAAAGAAATCTATCGGGTTTTAAAACCCGGCGGCCATGTCTATGTGAGCGTCCATAATCGTTTCGGTATGTATGATACCCACTTCCATGTATACTTTTTGGGCTGGATGCCGCGGGCTTGGACTCATGCCTATCTTTCCATTCTTGGTCGCCATAAAGAATATGCGAAAGCAGTCGATTTCCAAAATATCCGCGATATGCATTATTATTCTTACAATACCTTTCAGAAATTAGCCGAAGAAAAAGGATTTCGGGTTCAAGATATCCGAGAAATTAAACTCAAGCGCATGCCGGCATGGAAAAAGATTGTTTATCCGATTTTCCGGAGCATCTACTTCAGTACATTTCATGTTCTCTTGCAAAAGCCTATGCTGTTAGCGCATAACGGAAACACCGCCAGCAGATAATGAATGTATCTTTTATTTTTAAGCGTAGTGATGGTGCATGAAGCCAGGCAATCAAGAGTCGTGACCGGATATTATCATTCGATTTGCGATTAAAATAGCGCCAGAAAAAAGGACGTTTTATTTTTTCGAGCACGTCATCACTTAAGATGACGGCATCATAAGACATGACTAAGTTAAAACCGGCTCTTTTTGCTCGCAAGGAAAAATTAAGATCGCTGGCGACTTGGGGAAAAAGTGTGCCGAAGTCTCCGATTTTTCGAAACACTTCGGCTGGAACCAGCATTCCACGCCCAGATAGCGCATCTACGGCAATAATATGGGGGCCTTCTCGATATTCTTTGTTGAAAATAAACTTTTCCCAATCAATCCGGATGCCGCCATCTTTGACATTGGCTGGATTATGGAGATTCCGTGCCAAGGAACCGACAAGCGCTCGGTTATTGCTTGTACTTGCGTGTACGAGATACTCGATATATTGATTATTGAATTTTGTATCGTCATTTAAGAGTAGAACGAAATCTTCGTCCTCCATCTGCGGAAGAACTGAAGCGAGACCCTTATTCATAGCTCCTCCCCACCACCACGTTCCATCTCCCCGGATAAGGTTTACATCTGGGAATTTTTTTTGTATCGACTCACTGGTGCCATCAATTGAGCCATCGTCAATAACAGTTACTTTTATTTGGTGATATGTTTGGGTGGATATTGCCTCAAGGCAAGTGAGCGTCATTAATTTTCGGTTGTGGACAGGGATGAGGATATAGACCATTTGTTATTAGTATAGCTTATAAACCCTGGAAAATAAAGAGAAAATGTAGTATGATAACAGTGGTGGCTATTTTCTTTCTCCGGCTTCAGCGAAAGCTCTTTTCTCCGATTCGTCGGGCCTTTTGGTATTCATATGTTCGTGCAAGCGGCGTCCGCATTGGCCGGGGACTGGTGCTCTATGGCCGACCGACTATTTCTCGCGCTCGAGAAAGTATTATTCAATTGGGCGATCAGGCAACGCTTTGTTCCGACTCCTATTACAATGATATTGGTGTGAATCACGAAGTTATCTTGCGAACTAAAACAACCAGTGCCGCGATTATTATCGGGAATAATTTTGGAATGAGCGGAGGAGCACTCTGCGCCCGTGAGCGGATTACCATCGGTGATAATGTGATGCTGGGTGCCAATGTAACCATCAGCGATAATGATTCACATCCGTTGGGCGCTGTACTGCGCCGGCAAGGCAGTAAAGATATGATCGTCAAGCCCGTCGTTATCGGCAATGACGTATGGATCGGAGCCGATTCTTATGTGGGCAAAGGAGTCTCTATCGGTGACAACGTTGTTATCGGTGCCAAATCAGTCGTAACAAAGTCGATTCCCGCCAACTGCATTGCCGCCGGCGTCCCATGCCGTATTATCCGTCAGCTTGATTAAAGTTGCTGATAATAAGAATCCTTATGGTACACGTTTACTACTTTTTTATTTTCAAAGTAGTGTGTTTTATTTTGATAATATTCCCAATCAATACCCGGTTTTTCGAAGACAATAAAGGGAATGTCGCCATAGTATGCGCTAAACAGCCCAAATGTGCTGTCTGATCCCAAAATAATGTCAGTCTTTGCTAGGATGTATAGGTCGTGCACAGGGAGTATTCCTGCCGATCTTGATATATGCAAACCTTGGAAAAGGAATTCGTCTATGGAGCCGTCTGAACAGATTACAAAACATGTTTTTTCCGGATCTTTTTTAAAAAAAGAGAGATATTCCCTTAAAAAATCAGCAACTTTTTCCGGTGAGACATAGAAAATTCCGCCACCATGTCGCACATAATCTCCTTGGCGTATATGTACACCCACGATATGAGAATAAGTAGCCCGCAGCTTGCTGATGTATTGGGAAGCAAAAAGGTCAATTACTGCTTTGGGTTTAAAATATTTTGCAATCTGCGCATGGTACTTTTTCAAACCGATCGGGTTTCTAAAGAGCCAGCCAGAAAAGTAGATAGCTCTCCGATCATCATTTTCAAAACGTGCAAGTTTTTCTTCCGAATCTCGTGTAGGAGGCAGATAATTAATATTGTAAGGATCACCCTCGGGAATGATTATAACATTTTCCGGATGATTCCTTTTGATGTATTTCGCATAATGACGGTATAAATTTTGAAATTTTTTGATGACTTTGGCTTTTTTTGCTGCCGGAGCAATTTGCTTTGAAATTAAAAATAAAACATAAAATATTTGGTAGAATATGTTTTTTGAGAGGCGAACGTTAAAATAAGATCCATTGTCAAAAAACGCAGGATTTTCTAATTGGTATCCTTTTTCGAGACAATAAGCGTAAGTGCTTATAAAAAGCCAGAGTTGGTTTGCAAGTCGTCCTCCCCAATTATGTTCTAGAATGACTACTTTTTTCTTTTTGTGAGGATAAAACTTTCGGACTATAGATTTAATTTCAGATGGAGCTATTTCTCTTAACTGAGTTCGCAAAGATGGTCGAGGTGTTAGTCCTAGCTTAAACGGAGATTCTATTGCTTGGACGAGCTCTAAGGCACGCCGAACAGCGTTGCCGTAGGGCTTATAAAGCATTTTTCGCTCATATGAGGGCAGGTGGTATGGAAAGGGCTTATTCGGGCCGTCTGGCAAGATTAGAGATGATGGTTCCCAGAGTTGAAATCGAGAAAAATGAAAACAAATAACCGGGGTATCTTCAAGAAAAATGACCCCATTGCGACGGTTCAGTTGATTACGATACTTCTTTATATTCCAACCTGCTAAGCTTAAAGCGGGGTCATTGTATACGAAAACCCCAGAAAATTTTTCTTCAAAATGATCGAGATATTTTTGGTCTCCCCAAAGACCTGGTTCTTCTCGATAATAGCACCATTCAATGCATCGTTCTCGCCACCATTCAAGACATTCACGGCCAGATTTGTCATTTCGGAAAATAATAAAACCGACGTTGTATTTGCCAAATTTTTCTTCGCGATGCTTTTCCTCATCGGGCAAGTCATGGGGTGTGATCAATATTGAATTCCCATTGAACGATTTTAGTACCGGTTCAAGCGATGAGAAAAAATAGAGATCTGAATCTACATAAACTACTAGCGGCTCATTGTATATTTTGAGAATATACAATGGCAAGCAGGGTGTAAGCGTCCAATAATATTCGACAATCGATCTATTTGTCTTGGCTTTCCTGAGATTCTCATCCTCTATTTCTTCGAGCCGGAGAAGCGTTACCTTGTCAAGGCGAAGCCGAGTCAAAATATCGAACGTTTCCGTATCAAGACAAAGAATATAGAGCTGAGAAATATTTGCATGCCGGATCAAGGATTCATAAAGAGCCAATCCTCGAGTAAGATATCCCTTATCGAAATATGTGCAATATGCGTTATAAGTTGGTTTTGATTTTTCGACAGACATAAGTTTTAATAAAAACCGGCTCCGCTATATACTTCTTTTCTCCAAATGTAAAAATTTTCTCCACGGTTAGCCCCTCTTGGCGTATAAGGTCAAGCAGTTCCGTTTCATTGAACCAGATCTCAATCATAGGAACCTCATAAGCAGTTTTTTGGGTGTAAGTCGTAGGGCTTTTAAGGATAACCGGCGTCCTTTGGAAAATTACAAAATCGCGTGCTACTCGTGCTGCTTCACGAATTGCCTGCCTATAATCTAGAATGTGCAAAAGGCAGCCACCCGAAAAGACAATATCAAATGAATCATTTTGGTAGTTTAATTGGGTAGCATCGTTAACTGCAAAGGGAATATTTGGATAGCGTTCTTTTGCGAGTTTAATAAATTCAGAAGAATAGTCGCATCCTTCGTATTGGACATCTAACCCTGCCAGCTTGAATACTTCAGAAAAATATCCAGCCGAACATCCGACCTCCAGGACTTTTGGATTTACTAAACCGGTTGCCTTAATCGCCTCAACACCCACCCTCATATGATCTATTTCCTTCCAGTTATCAAGTTGGGCGACAGCTTTCAAAGTTTGTTTTTGTGCCAATCTAGGTTGTTGCCATGATTTGCTGTAGGCTGCAGCTTTCCCATTTTCTGGTTTGCGGATGACGCGGTAATAAGGAAAAAAACGGCGTTTTATTCTTCTAATCAAACCTTTTATGCTCATGATTTTATTTTGTGCGTTTAAAATGAAAGAGTCCAGTTCCAAATCCAAGCATTGGATCATACGATTCTCTTATTTCCCGGGCATATATGTATCTCTCTTCAATGAGATTAAGGGGCTTAAATAATTCTAAAATATATTCGCGTGTAAACGCTCGGTGAGCGTTAAAATATATTTTATTTTCTGAGTCAACCGGTACTGAAATATATAATGAGCCGTTTAATGCTAACACGCGCTTGATTTCTTCTATTGCTTTTTCTGAGCCAAAAGCGTCCAGCTTGTCTCCGTATCTTCCAAGTCCAATATGCTCAAGAACACAAATAGAACTCAATGAGAAAATTATCCCATCTTCAAACGGAAGATTCAGAATATCGCCTTTTATAAAATTAAAGTTCGGCATTTCAAGGTCTATCGGCCGTATATCAATCATTGTTGTTGGGGTAAATTGCGAAATGATCCCAACCATTTCAGCTTTTGATCCGATATCATAATGATGGAGAGGTTTTGCTTCAAATACCTTTCGCGCGCACCATGAGTCTTGATAAAAATAGATAGGATCTACCGGGGTAGATTCGGTTCGGTCTAAGACGTGAGGCCTCAGATTTGACTGGTCAAGAATAAATTTATTGTTTGTGTCTATTCTTCGATATGCCATGAGGTCTTTTAAATAAAATCCAAAACCCTTGGAAAGCTTAAGCATACTTGGATACTGACGGATGATGCGTCGAAAAAGAAGAAAATTTTTAATACCCGGTATTTTTTTAATAAAGTTTTTCATCAGTTTTTATGAGCTAGATAGAATATTCTTCGACGCATTGAACGAAGGGAGGAGCGTATCCCTGAAATTAATTGGACTGATATTTGAGGTCGTTCTATGGCTCCCATTCCAAGTTTATCTGGAGATGATTTTATGGTTTCCGCCAGATCGCGGATGTATTGATCATAAATATAAAGCCGGGCAGGTGACCAGTCAGTGTAGTGTGACGGTGGGGTAAGAGGAAGGAAATGTGCAGGTTTATAGATTGGCAGTCGAAAGAAATGATAAAAGATTAGTGGTTGGTCATCTATATACACTGTGTTTTCTTTTTTTGTCACTTTATAATTTTTAATATTCCAAGGTGCCACACAAGCCCCTTTATGTTTTGAGATTGTTACGCCGGAGAAGAGCTTTGGGAAAGAATCTAGATATTTTTGGTCCCCCATTTTTCCATTTTCAGGAGTACGATAGCACCATTCAATGCATCGTTCTCGCCACCAATTTAAGCATGCATTTCCCTCAGTGTTATTTTTAAATATCAACATTCCCACATTGAAGATGCCATCAATTTCTTCTCGGTACTTCTTTTGAGGAGGGAACCGGTGCGGAATAATGTAGATAGAATTAGTTTCAAGTTCTGTGTAAAGGGGTTCTGGAGAAAAATAGAAATAAAGATCTGCGTCTAGATACGCAATTGTTTCAAGAGTCGGATTATTCTTGAGAACATATAGAGGTAGAGATGGGGTGCAGGTCCAGAAATATTCTTCAGCAGTTCGTGTTGATTTTATTGATAACAAAGCTTGGTCTTCAAAATCTTTTAAAGGGATGAGAGTAATGTGTGAAAGATTTGAATTTTTGAGGAATTCTTCTGTTTCTCTATCAAGGCATAAAATCCAGAGGTGAAAAGGTTGGCTATGCGTGCAGAGAGAGTGGTACAGAGCAAGACCCCTTGCCATATAGTGCCTATCGAACATTGTGCAAAAATTGTATAGTCTCATTAAATAAACTACCAGATATTAGTTATCAATATTTCTGTCTCTGAAACAGCAATACCAACTTTTCTGATATCTATTGGTTTTGTATCCTCACCTGCCAGAAAACCGGTTTGTATATTTTTGATCATTTTTTTAAAATTATTTAATTGATTGAAATTTATTTTCCAAGATTTTTCTGAAATATCGTAATCAGTTCTTCCATGCGTTTCTGGTAAGTATGGTCTTGAAGCGTGCGGTTTTGGCCGGCCTGAGCGATTTTTTTTCGTTCATCATCGTGAGCTAAATAATAACGGATTTTTTCTAGTAATTCTTCTTTGGTTTCATAGGTTTCTATTTCTTTTCCAGGCTCGAACAGATCGGCTAGATTACTTCTTTTTTCGGTAATAACCATTGCACCCATACCCGTTGCTTCGTACAAACGCATATTGTTGGCATAATTTTCAGCGGTCTCAATGTGGCGATTTATGCATATTTTTGCGTCCGCGTATATTTGATACATTGATGTGCCCCATGCATCACCATGATGATGTTTCCTGGCTGCAGATTCAAGCGGAAGATGCTTGGCACCATATCCCCATAATTCAATAGCATTGTGCTGGGCGAGATAATCAAACATGACAATATTGGCATTGTGCCAACGCGAAAATCCACCGACAAATACGGCACCATATTTATCATGGTTCCCATGGATTCGATCTAAAAGTTTTGGTTCGAATGCAAGTTTGAAATATTCACTCCGAATACCAATTTTGCGGAATCGTTCTATAAAATGAGGAAATGATGTTAGAATCAGATCAAATTGATTGGCTTTTTCGTTCTCAAAATCAAATGGGGAAGCGACTTGTCCAACTATGTTTTTTACATAGGGTTTAACTCGCAGTAATAACTTTTGCGGAGGATTTCGCAGATCATGGCAATAGAGAATGTCGGGCCGGTATACTTTAATTTGCGCCTCGACAACCCGGTCAGGCCAGTCTGATTTAAACCATGAACGTAGCTTGCGGACGTTTCGGAACCAATCGGGTCGATACCAGATCCCGTGTTCTTTAGCCCATTGTTTTTGCAAGGATCCACAATTTAAGATAATATCATCCGCTTCATGTCCAAGCTTTTTGAGGTTTCGAGAAAAGAAGTCAGATGTTCCGAAGTTTTCGGCTAGAAGTGCTTTTTTTTGGGTTTCGTAGCCAGCTTGTTCTAATTCGGGATGGTTACCGTAAAAATTATCAAGAAACATTGAATAATATGTATCGAGAATCAGTATCTTCATTTTTGGTTAAATGACCAGGTTTGTTCGACATTGATGGGGCTGTGTTTTTGGATTTCTTTAGTGCCATAATAGTCGCCTTCTTTAACTTCGAAGATGCCCATATTTTTTATGTGGTCCTGGCGTTCTCCATTGACGAATAAATCGGTTGAAATGAAGTAGATCCCCTCCATTAGAGGAAGCTTATGAGTAAACTTGCAACTGATAGTACCGTGCGCCGGAGCGCGTGCTGCTGTTTCTCCGGTCAAGCGCGAAGAAGCATATATCAAGTTCGTGCCAGTCTCATTGCTTATCACAAAAACAAAATTTAAATTTTCCAACACTTGTTCATCTTTTGATTCATACTGAAAATTAAATGTATAGCGTCCTCCCGTCTCTAGGTATTCTACAGGATCATTCTTTTCATTTGTTACAGAAAATGAGGTCAGTTTTACGTCGCCTTTGCCTTTGCGGTCTTGGCGGTCTTTGATGTGGGTGCCGGTTTGGGAGAGCGGATTCTTTTTAAGGTAGAGCGCGACCATTTCGGATGTCGGCCCCATAGCGGCGATCCGGCCGTGTTCAAGGAGAACGACTTTATGGCAGAGCTGCTGAACGATGGACATATTGTGGCTGACGAACAGGATCGTACGGCCGGCGGTCTTGGTTGCTTCGTCCATTTTGGCGAGGGATTTTTTCTGAAATTCCGCATCACCGACGGCCAGCACTTCATCCACGATAAGCACATCCGGATCCATGTGGGCGGCCACGGAAAAAGCGAGGCGGACATACATACCGGAAGAATAATGTTTGACGGGCGTATCGATGAATTTCTCCACGCCGGCGAATTGCACAATCTGGTCGAACTTCCGGGCAATCTCGCGGCGGCCCATGCCGATGATGGCGCCGTTCAGGAAAATATTTTCCCGGCCCGTCAATTCAGGGTGGAATCCCGTGCCGACTTCCAGGAGCGAAGCGACGCGGCCGCGGATGCGGATCTCGCCGTCGCTGGGCGGCGTAATGCGGCTCAAAATTTTCAGAAGCGTCGACTTGCCGGCGCCGTTGGCGCCGATGATGCCGACGACTTCGCCGGGTTCGACGGTGAAGGAGATATCTTTCAGCGCCCAGAAGTCTTCGCGCGCGCCGAATTTCTGCTGTGCTTTCTTTTTCAGGAAACGCAGAGGATGGAAGATCGCATTTGTGAGCACGTCGCGCAGCGCGATATAGCCGCCGCGCTGGTGCGCGATGCGGTATTGCTTGGAAATATTTTTGACTTCGATGATCGGAGGCATGGAATTAAATCAAATCGGCGAAATTCTGTTCAGTTTTCTTAAATAGCAGCACGCCGGCGATCAGGAGAACGGCGGCGCCGCCGCCGGAAATGGCAAGCAATTCCCAATTAATCGGGGTTGCGCCCAAGATCGCCGCACGTGCTGCTTTGATTACTCCAGTCATGGGATTTACCGCCAAAATCCATGAATATTTTTCTAAAATGCTGGGAGAATAAATAACCGGCGTGATGAAAAGCATGATTTGGATAAAAAACGGCAGCGCGTATCGAAGGTCGCGATATTTTACGTTGAAGGAAGCCAAGATCATCCCGCCGCCCAAGGCAATGCAGATCGTAATTAACAACAAGAACGGGAACAACAAGAACCCTGACAGATGAGGCAGGTAGCCATAGTAGATCATCAGGCCGATCAGAATGCACGTTGATATTAAAAAGTCGACCAGATTCGTGATGATAACCGACACCGGCAGGAGCAGGCGGGGGAAATAAACTTTCGTAACGATGCTTTGATTGGTAATTAAACTGTTGCTGGCGTCGTTGAGGGAGCTTGAAAAGAATTGCCATAACAGCAAGCCGACGAAGACGAAAATTGGATAGGGGACATTATCGGAAGGAATTTGACCGAAGTGGCCGAAGACGACGCTAAAGACAACCATCGTGACAAACGGCTGGAAGAGCCCCCAGCCGATACCGATAACTGTTTGTTTGTATCGGACTTTGATGTCGCGCCAGGTCAAGAAATACAACAGCTCGCGGTAGCGCCATATTTCCGCGATGTCCGTCCATGAGAATTGTCGCTGCGGCTTGATGATCGTTTCCATTACCAGTGTTTGATTTTGCGTTTGATATCTTGCTTGACGGCTTGGTATGCATGGACGGCTTTTCGTTCAACGATAGGCGACAAAAGTCGAAGCAATTCCTTGCCGAGGATGCGGTATTGGCCGCCGACCTTGTTGGCTCGGATAACACCCTGTTTGAGCATCCGCTTGATGGTGCTGGTGCTGATACGAAGAATATCTTTTGTTTCGCTGGTTGTATAGACCCCCAGCGGGTTAATTTCGGGCATAAAGCGAGGAATTTAAGCTCTTTCTCTTAGGGTATCAAAAGGTGTCATTGGGTGTCAATTAAAAAGTGGACAAAAGCCCCCGGAGCGGGGGCTTAAACGGAAGGCAGCTGTCGGTACCAGGCAATCGTTTTGCGAAGGCCGTCTTCGAAATCGGTATCGGCCACGAAATCGAATTCTTTTTGCGCCCGGCTGGTATCCAGCATTCGGCGGGGCTGGCCGTCGGGCTTGGTGGCGTCCCAAGTGATCTCGCCGCGGTATTCCATGAGGCGGGCAATCGTTTCGACGAGGTTGCGGATGGTAATTTCGCGGCCCGCGCCGATGTTGACGGGTTCGGGCTTGTTGTAGAAGCGGGCGGCCAGCACGATGGCGCGGGCCGCGTCCTCAACATAGAGAAATTCGCGCGACGCGGTGCCGGTGCCCCAGACTTGGATCGAAGGGGCTTGGGTTTTCTTCGCGTCGTCGATTTTTTTGATCAAGGCGGGGATAACGTGAGACTTTTCGGGCTCGAAATGATCATGGGGTCCGTAGAGGTTTACGGGGATCAGATAGATTGCATTCATGCCGTATTGCTGGCGGTACGTTTGAGCTTGTACCAGAAGCATTTTCTTGGCTAGGCCGTAAGGAGCGTTGGTTTCTTCAGGGTATCCGTCCCAGAGCGCATCTTCGCTGAAGGGCGTCGGCGTGTGCTTCGGATAGGAACAGACGGTACCGATGGCGACGAACTTTCCGACGTTGCGTTCACGTGCGGCTTCCATTAGCTGAACGCCCATCATCAGGTTGTCATAGAACAATCGGGCGGGATTTTGCTGGTTGTAACCGATGCCGCCGACGTTGCCGGCAAGGTGGATGATGACGTCCATGTTTTTTGCGACGAGCCGGCAGTTCGCGGCCGTGCGGAGATCGCACTGATGTCGTCGGGGAACGAAAATTCTTTCTTTCGGCACGCCGCTTCGCTGAAGTTCAGCAATAACATGCCTGCCGAGAAAACCGGTGCCGCCGGTGACGAGTATGTTCTTGTAACCGAGGTAATGGAATTGTGAAGGTTCAATTGTCATAACCAAATATCCGTGCTAGAGTATAAATACTTTTTATTGTTATGTCAAACCTTCTCGCCATGATCCGGCATCGGTTCGTACGCAATGTTTTAACGTTGCAGGCGGGGAGTTTTGCGGGCAACTTGATTCAAGGTTTTGCCGGCATCGCGATCGCGCGGCTGCTTCAGCCGGCGCTGTTCGGCGAATACACATTAGCATTCGGCGTGGCAGGGATTGCTGCGGTTCTTGTCGGCGCGGGCATCCAGGATGCGGTCTCCAGCATCATCGGCGCAGCCCATGCCCGCGCCGACAAGGAACTGACCCTCGATATCAGTGCGTTTATGATCAAGCTCACCGCCATCGCGGCGGCAATTACGCTCTGTGCGCTGCCGTTTCTGCCGCGCGTGGCCTCTGCGCTCTATCACGATTCAACGATTGGCGGTTACGCGGCGATTATCGTGCTTGGCGTAATTTTGTCGTCGCTCTTTTTTGCGTTTGCCAGTTTAACGCTCCAGGCCGGCGGTAATATCCGAATGCTTACGGTTCTCATCGTGTTCGACCAGCTAATCCGATACGGCTTATCGGTATTATTTGTCTGGCAGGGGTGGGGTGTGGCCGGCGCGGTAACCGGCCACTTATTGGGCGCCGTGCTGGTATCGATTCTCGCGGTCTCGTTTTTTCATAATGTTGTTGCGCGTGATGATATTATTCCTCACTTTAGTGCGATTTTCCGGCGCCTCCGCTCCGTTTCCCTGGTTCGGTACTTAGGCTTTACCTTTAACGTTGCCGTGGATCGCAATATCAGCAATCTGTACCTAGTACTTCCGGTTGCGATCACCGGCGCATTCGTGTCTAAAACCGATACGGGATTTTTTAAACTCTCATTCGGCTATATAAATTTAGCCTTGAGCCTGCTCGGCCCCATTTCGGTGCTGCTCAATATGGAATTTCCCCGCATCCACGCCGAGTCGAAAGAAAAATTGGTCAAGAATTTTAAACGAGTTTCGCTATATTCGATCGGAATTTCAGCGGTGCTGACCGCCGGCGCGCTGCTTGCAGCGCGCCTGGCGTTCCTGATTCTGTACGGCCGAACGTTCGTGCCGGCGGTTACCTATGTATACGGTCTGGCGGTCTATGGGGCGCTGTTCGGAATCGGCGTCGGTCTCGGCCCCATGTGGCGGGCGATTAACAAAGTTAATATTTCAATCCTTATTAATTGCGTTGTCCTAGGATTGGGTATTCCGCTTGGCATATTCCTGGTACGCCAGTGGGATGTCTGGGGCGCAGTTGGGATGGTAACGATTTGGTTTACCGTTTCCCATTTTGCTTCCTTTATATACCTTGCCAGAAAGCTCAAAGAAATATAGTATAGAGATACTATGAGTCCGCTTGCCAAAGTAACTCGTTTTCTCGTTTATCTGGTTGCCGGAGTGCCGTTAATTATATTTTCGCAATATATCTCGCCGTTCCATTTCGGCAAGGTGGTTATTTTCCGCAGCTTGATTGAAATTACGGCTGTACTTTACATCGTCTTGATTATGAAAGATCGTTCGTATCTGCCCCGAACGAATTTAGTTTTCTGGGCGTTTCTGTTGTTTACCGGTGCATTCACCCTGACCACGGTTACCAGCTTCCAGCCTTACAACAGTTTCTGGGGTTCGCTTGAACGCATGGGCGGCCTGTGGACGTTCTGGCATTATTTCATATATTACGTGATTTTAACGGGCGTGCTCCGGACCGAAAAAGAATGGTCCACATATATCAAACTGGTCCTTGGCGCCGGGTTCCTGTCCGTTTTATACGGCTTCGGCCAGAAAACAACATTAAGTATTTTCTTCGGCAACGGCGTGACTCGCATTTTCGGTACGATCGGTAATGCCGCGCTGTTCGCCGGCTATGAATTGATTGCATTCTTTTTAGGGCTGGCCGTGTATATGAATTTGCCCAAAGGAAGTACTGCTCGGAAGTGGCTGCTGGGTATACTCGGATTGACGATCCTGGCGATTTTGATGACGGCGGTGCGCGGTTCAATCCTGGGTTTGGGGGTCGGTTTGCTGGTCTTTGCCTTCCTCTATTATCGCCATACTGTTTCCAAACAGGCTAAGCAGCTCTTCTTCGGGCTGGTCGGTGCGGCAGTGCTGTTCTTGGTCATTGTGTTCGCTTTCCGCAACACATCGGTTATCCAAAACTCCGGTTATTTGAACCGTATTACCGATTTTTCCCTCACCAGTTATACTGTGCAGACGCGATTTTGGGCTTGGCAGGCGGGATTGAACGGCTGGAATGATGGTTCTCGGACGGTACTTGTCGGCTACGGGCCGGAAAATTTCGATGTTCCGTTCTCAAAGTACTTCAACCCGCAATTTTTCCGCGGACCCGGCTCAGAGACGTTTTTTGACCGCGCCCATAACATGTTTGTCGAGGTTTTAGTCACGATGGGCCTGGTCGGGTTTATTTCATATGTCTCACTGTTTATAGCGGCCTTCATAACTCTCAACCGCGGACGCTTCCGGCAAAAAGAGATGCAGCTCTACAAGTATTCGCTCATCGCATTATTGATCGGATATATGATTCATAACTCGTTTATTTTCGATACGTCGGCTAATTTTATTATCTTCTTTACGGTTCTTGGATTCATTTCGTTCCTGGCCCGCGATCCGGCTTCAGAAAAGCGTACGCCTATGCCGACGCGCTTTCGCGTGGCGGCAGGCTTTGCGGGCGTCGTTTTAATGTGTGTGGCTTGGTACGTGATTTACAAGACTAATATCCGCGCGGCCGAAGCGAATTACACCACGACCCGGGCAATCGTAGCCGGAGCGAACAATGACGGTGGCACTGCGATCTTGAAATACGAAGAGGCTTTGAAGTACAACGTTGCCGGCATCTATGACATCCGCAATCGCTATGCGCAGTGGTTGCTCGACAATGAACCCAGTCCTCATAATGATGTCTATACCAATGCTGTGAACAGCGCCATCGAAGCCATGAAGCAGAACGCAGCCCTGGCTCCTTACGAATATCTCCCTGAATTGTACTTGTCGCGCTTATATCTGACGCTTGGCAAGAATGATCCCGCATCAGAAGACAACGACATTGCTTTGCAGCATTCGTTCCGCGCGCTCGATCTTTCACCGACGTTTGTCCGTACGTATTATGAAATCGCTCAAGGATATTTGAACAAAAAAGATGATGCCAAAGCTGCGGAATATTTCCAAAAAGCCGCGGAATTAAATCCGGACGTCGGCTTGTCGTACTGGTATTGGGGCGTCGTGCTTTTGGATGAAGGCGAAAACGAAAAAGCTCTTGACGTGATTCAGCAAGCCCTCGATGCTGGCTACGGGCCGACCGAGGATGAATACCAAAGACTTTACAATCTCTACTATAATCTCAAGGACTATCCGCATCTGGTGCTTATTCAAGAAGGATTGGTCAAGGTAAATCCGACAAGCGTTCAGTATCGCGCTACGCTGGCCGCGCTCTACGCCCAGCTGGGCCGTGTTGATGATGCAGTCGCACAGGCGCGAAAAGCGGCCGAGCTTGATCCGAATTTTGCGGGCGAAGCGAAGCAATTCGTCGAATCTCTCGGCCGTGAGTGGTAGTTAGTTTCCGGCTTGAGCCAGAGCGATGCGGATTGTCGTCAGGATGATGCCAATGTCCAGAATGATCGATCGGTTTTTGATGTAATAGAGATCATACTGGAGCTTTTGGGCGGCGTCGTGGATGGAAGAGCCGTAAGAATAATTAATTTGAGCCCAGCCGGACAGGCCGGGTTTGATGAGGTAGCGTTCTTCGTAGAAAGGAACTTCTTTTTTTAAAATTGCGTGGAATTCGGGACGTTCAGCGCGGGGACCGACGAGCGACATATCGCCTTTGACTACAAGCCAGAACTGCGGCAGTTCATCGAGGCGGGTACGGCGGAGAAGGCGGCCGAGCGGCGTGATCCGCGCGTCGGACGCCGAAGCCCAGACCGCTCCGGTCTGGGCTTCGGCGTCTTTCACCATCGTGCGGAATTTCACGATTTCGAACGGTTTGCCGAGCCGTCCGATGCGGGTTTGGCTGTAAAAGATCGGGCCTTCCGAAGTGAATCGGATTAAAATCGCGACCACGGCGCAAACCGGCAGCGAAAGAACCCCGAATATCAAACCGAAAATAATATCGCCGAGGCGTTTGACGCTTTCAAAAAAGCGGCTGTTGGCTTGGGTCATATTTTCCAAGAACCAGACTTGGGTGATGCCGGCCACGGGCACGCGCCCGAACACGCGCTCATAGAACGTTGCCAAGTTATAGAAAGCAACCTGCATTCCCAGTGTCTTATAGAATACGTCAATAAGATGAGGAATTTGATAGCTTTCCGGACTGACCACGACCGTGTTTACTCGCTGATCGTGTATTTTCCGTTCGAAATGATCGCTCTGTGCGGGATCAATAATGTCGACGAGTTCGTAACCGAGCTGGGGATTTTTCCGAAGGAGGTCCGCTGTTTCCCGAGCCAATTCATTCGAACCGATGATTAAAGTCGGTTTTTTGAGGCGAGTTTCAACGATGCCGTTGAACAATGACCGGCCGGCAATATCGAGCAGAGTAAACGCAGCCGCGAAGATGGCAAGATTGGTTTTCGGCGTAATGCCGAAGAGGGGAATGACGTAGAAGAATCCGACAGAGACAAGCGTCGCAATTCCGACTGCCTGCAGGAACGTGCTGTAGAAATAAATATTATTGCGGAATGTGCGAACATCGTAGAGTCCGGCGATATAGAACACTAACAGCCACAGTCCAAAAATAACGAGAAACGGCGCCAAGTGGATCGCATAGGCCTCGGAGATACGGAGGCCGTAACGGATGACCAGCATCGCGAGCAGCGAGAGATAGAGCAATCCGGCATCAAGAATAAACAGGGTGAATTTCCGCATGTATTTTCCTAATTATACCAGATTTTGGGCATATTTCAAGGTTTTGAGAATTTTATATTCCGCGGGGATTCCCGTATACTGACAGTATATGCGTATGAGATCATATCGTCGAACACTGGCCGCGGTGATTGTTTTTTGCGCTGCGTTCGGTTTTTCAATCCACGCGTCGGCGGATACGGTTGGCGAACAGCATACGTTTTTTACCGATGCGGGCTATGATGCCGGTCATCGTTCCAGCGTTTCCGCTACTCTTGTCTACGTCAGCGAGCATGCATATTGGTACCTGGATGATACCTATGGAGAAACGCTCTCGTACGCGGATGCAGCCGCGATCGGCCAGTCGATTATCGATACGGCCCGGGAATTTGATACTAATATTTATCCGAAAGACACGGCTCTGTGGGGTTCGGAACCCAATCCGGGCATCGACAACGATTCCCGGGTGACTATTTTGATGGAGCGGCTGGGTTCGACGACCGGCGGCTATTTTGATTCCGTGAATGAATATCCGCGCTCGACCGCGCCCAAATCCAACCAGCGGGAAATGATAACAGTGGCGGTTGATTCGATCGGGACCGACCAGATCAAGTCGTTTTTGGCCCATGAGTTTCAGCATTTAATTTCCTTCAACCAAAAAGAATTGCTCAATCATGTGTCCGAAGATGTATGGCTGAACGAGTTGCGCTCGCAGTACTCGATTACGGCTGCCGGTTACAATGATGTGTTCATGACCTCCGACATTCGGCGCCGCTTGAATACCTTCATCACCAATTCGCATGACAGCCTTACCGAGTGGCCGAATACATCGGTTGATTACTCGATCGTTACGTTGTTCGGCGAGTATCTCGTCGAGCATTATGGCGTTGGAATCTTGCAGGAGACGCTGCATAGCCCGCAGGTAGGCATTGATTCGATCAATGCCTACCTGCGGGCGCACGGCTACGCCGAACAATTCAAAGACGTATTCTTTGATTGGGTCGTAGCCAACATCAAAAATACGACCAGCCCGGATCAGCGCTACGGCTATACTCGCCCCGAGCTCCGGGCAATTTCTCTCGGTTCGGACAGCTTTCTATTCATGAATTATCCTTCGTCAGCCAGTATTTCCGTGACCGCCAAGCCCTGGGCGATGGAATGGGATCCGGTTCTGCTGCCCGCCGGTATTCCGGCCGATCAGCATTTATCCGTCAGTTGGAATGATCCCCGGTTCGCCGTTGGCTATCTGGATAACTCCGGCACGGTGCGATTGCTGACTAATCCGGCGATTATTGATCTTTCAGGAGTTCGCCAAATCACCTTTGTTCCCATCAATATTTCTAAGACAGCTGGCTTTTCTGACAAAGAAACCGATGCGTCGATGCTGTTGGACGTGAGCTTTACAACCGAACCGGTGACGTCGGTCCAGCCCATCACTGACGGGACGCTAATCAGCCGCCAGGGATCTTCGGACGTATATGTTATTACGGGGAACTACAAGCGGTATATGAATCCCGGTTTGCTTAAACTCTATGGCCGCAGCATGGCTGAAATCGTGATCGTCTCGCAAGAGACGTTCGACCGCTATCCGGTTTCCAACTACGTCCGTGCGGCTGGTGGCAAAAAAGTCTACGCCGTCTGGCCGGATGGAACCAAGCATTGGCTCAATATTACCGCTCAACAGTTTACGGTTTCCGGCCGCGATTGGAATGCGATCTTTACGATCAATGATTCGGAACTGAATTTTTACAAAACCGGCGGCGACATCTCCCAATAATTTTTTCTGCGAAAAAATTATTGGGAGAGTTATCCACTCTTTTTGTAGAAAATCATTTTTGATTTCTTTAAAATAAAAACAGATACGGCGCTTCGGCGCACGATCGCGACAGACTTGTCGAACTGTCGTCGCGAACTAAACAATAATCGGAACGAAAGAAAAAATTATTCAAAATAATTTTTCTTCTCTCGGACCGCGCTCTCATGGCAAAGAAAAAGAAGGTCATGAAAAAGAAGAAGTCTGCAAAGAAGAAGACCAAAAAGAGAAAGCGTTAACGCTTCCAGTCCCGGCCGCAACGGCCGGGACTGTTCTTTCGTATTCAATAGGGTACAATAAAACAAAAACACCCATGAAGATCGACATTTTTTCGAAACATATCGAACTGAACGCCGCGTTGCGGGGATTTATTGAATCCAAGATCGGCGCTCTTGAAAAATACCTGCCCACCGAGCAACCCGCTGTCCGCGTTGAAATTTCCAAACCTTCCAGCCATCATCGTTCCGGCGAGATTTTCTATGCCGAAGGCAATCTCAAACTGGGCAGGAATCTCCTTCGGGCCGAAGCCCAAGATGCCGATCTCCACGCGGCGATTACGGTTGTCCGCGATGAACTTCAAGCGCAGATCAAGAAATTCAAAGACAAGAAACTTGCAGCCCGGCGCTAGCTGGTTTTTCCTCGAAAATTGTGCTAAAGTAAGCAGACTATGGCGTTTTTAGGCGGGTTGTTTGGCTCGGCCAACGACCGATACATCAAATCGCTTCAGCCCACGATCAAAAAGATCAATGATCTCGAACCGGATTTCGAGAAGCTTTCACGCGAGGAATTGAGAGCCAAGACTGCTGAGTTCATCAAGCGACTCGCCGGAGGCGAGTCGCTTGATGAACTTCTGCCCGAGGCGTTTGCGGCGGTTCGCGAAGCGGCCAAGCGCACGCTTGGCCAGCGTCATTACGACGTCCAGCTCGTCGGCGGCATCATTCTTCACAAAGGCAAAATCGCCGAAATGCGCACCGGTGAAGGCAAAACGCTCGTTGCCACGCTTCCGACTTACCTCAACGCTTTGGCCCGCCGCGGCGTCCACGTCGTAACCGTTAACGATTATCTTGCCCGCCGCGATGCGACCTGGATGGGGCAAATATATAACGCACTTGGCTTGACGGTCGGCGCCATCAATCACGAAGCCAGCTATCGCTACGACGAAACGCACACCGACAAAGCGGAAGACGCCGAGCGTGATACTGAAGGCGGCTTCAAGGTTGTCCATGAATTTTTGCGTCCCGTTCATCGCCGCGAGGCTTATGCCGCTGATATTACCTACGGCACCAACAACGAATACGGGTTTGATTATCTCCGTGATAACATGGCCTATGCGCCCGAGCAGATGGTCCAGCGCGCGCCTGATGCGGGCGGCCATGCTTTTGCCATCGTCGACGAAGTCGATTCAATTCTCATTGATGAGGCCCGCACGCCGCTCATCATTTCCGCGCCCGACGAAGATTCCGGCGAATTGTATCAGGCGTTCGCCCGCATTGTCCCGAAATTGACCGAAGGCGAGGACTACACGGTTGATATCAAAGAAAAAAATATTTCCATCACCGAACCCGGCATCGAAAAAGTCGAAAAAATTCTCGGCATGCAGAATATCTATGACGAGGGCGGAATGAAATACGTTCATCACCTGGAACAGGCGCTGAAGGCACAGGTTCTTCAGAAGCGCGATCAACAGTATGTCGTCAAAGACGGCGAGATCGTGATCGTGGATGAATTCACCGGCCGCCTCATGCCCGGCCGCCGCTGGTCCGAAGGTTTGCACCAGGCCGTCGAAGCTAAAGAAGGCGTCAAAATCCAGAAAGAGTCCAAGACCCTTGCCACCATTACGTTCCAAAACTACTTTCGCTTGTACAATAAACTCGCGGGCATGACGGGAACCGGCCAAACGTCGGCGGAGGAATTTCATAAGGTATATAATCTGGATGTTGTTACCATTCCGACCAACAAGCCCGCCATTCGCGCGGATTTGCCCGATCGAATATACAAAAACGAAGCCGGCAAATTCCGAGCCATCGTCCGGGAAATTGCCGAACGCAACAAAAACGGCCAACCGGTGCTGGTGGGTACGGTTTCGATCGAGCGCAACGAATATTTGTCGCTCTTGCTGCAGCGCGAGGGAATACTGCACACCGTTTTGAACGCCAAGAATCATGAGAAAGAGGCCGAAATCATCGCCCAGGCGGGACGCCTGGGCGCCGTAACCATCGCCACCAATATCGCCGGCCGCGGCGTCGATATTATTCTCGGCGGCAATCCGGCCGATCCCGAAGAAGCCCGGCGCGTCCGCGAAGCGGGTGGCCTCCATGTCATCGGCACCGAACGCCACGAGGCCCGTCGCATCGATAATCAGCTTCGCGGCCGCGCCGGTCGCCAAGGCGACCCCGGCTCGTCGCAATTCTTCGTTTCCACCGAGGACGAATTGGTTCGGCGCTTCGGTGGTGACCGCCTCAAGAACATTATGGAAACGCTTGGCGTCGGCGAAGACGACGTCATCGAGAACCGATTCATTTCCGGTGCCATCCAACAGGCCCAAGGCCGCATCGAGGGCCATAATTTCGATACTCGCAAGTACGTGCTTGAATATGACGATGTCATGAACAAGCAGCGCGCGACTATCTACGGCATGCGCCGGGATGCGCTGCTGGGCAACGCTCATGAGGTGATCGAGCGCTACTTCGCTGAATCTGAAAATCCCGACGAGCTGCGGGAGAAATATGCCACACGCGAGAAAGAACTTGGCGGCGACCACATGAAAGTCATTGAAAAATTGGTCTTGCTCCGCACGATTGACGAATTATGGGTTGATCACCTGACGGCTATGGATTATCTTCGCAGTTCAGTATCTCTGCGCGCCTACGGCCAGCGCGATCCGCTTGCCGAATACAAAGTTGAAGGCCAGCGCATGTTCATCGAGCTTCTGCAGGCCATTAAGTTCCAAGTTCTGGATGCGATCTTCAAAGTAACGGTTATGCAGCAACCCGTGCCCCAGCGCAATATGGTCGAAGGCCGCCAGAATCTCGCTGACGGCGAAAGCGCGACCGAACGCGAAATGGCCCGTACCGCGCCTGTGGTGAGCTCCGAAGAAGACAAAATCGGCCGGAACGATCCGTGTCCGTGCGGATCCGGTAAAAAGTGGAAAAAGTGCCATGGCAGATAGGAAATGATAAAATAGGTCTATGGAAACGAACAATCAATATCTTCACGAAGTAGCAATTACAGCTATTGTTGTGAAAGATGGAAAGTATTTGATTACGAGGCGTTCGCAAAATAAGAAAAGATTTCCGGGGATGTGGACTGTACCGGGCGGAAAAATGGAAACGAATGATTATCTAAAACTACCAAAAGACGCTGAATTCTACTGGTATAACGTCCTTGAAAGAACACTGCGGAGGGAAATAAAAGAAGAAGTCGGAATTGATATAGACAAAATTGAATACGTAACTAGCTTAGCAACGGTTCATTCCGATGGCAGTCCATCATTAGTAATTTCTTGCATGGCAGATTATGTTTCAGGAGAGATTAAGCTACAAAAAGAAGAAAACGATCAATTCGCATGGGTTAGTTTGGAAGAAACGAAAAATTACCAACTTTTAGATGGAATCTATGATGAACTAGTAATGGTTGAAAATAAACGAAAGGGAAAAAGGACTGAATGGCAAAGATTCAAGTAATCCCTTGGAATAGCATTGAAAATCAAAAGGTGCCATGGAGCATAGGAATATGGAATACCTAAAATGGCAACAAGAAAAAGAGGCTATAAAATGGATGGAAAAAGCAGTTGAAATTGCCGAGAAAGCTTTGTGTCTTAAGGCAAGATGCGGAACGGTTATTGTGAAAGATGGTGAAATAATTGGTGAAGGATATAATGCGCCTCCGCTGGACAAAGAAGAAAATCGGACATGTAATGAAGAATTTAATCCTGGAAAACCGAAGTATGATAAGACCTGTTGTATGCATGCCGAGTGGCGAGCAATAATGGATGCGTTGAAACGAAACCCAGAAAAGCTGAAAGGGTCGAGGCTCTATTTCATAAGAATTGGTGAGAACGGAAAAATTAAGAAATCTGGCAAACCGTATTGTACGGTATGTAGCCGTATGGCACTGGATGCAGGAATTGATAAATTTGTTTTGTGGCACGAAGAAGGAATTTGCGAGTATCCAACGGATGAATATAATCGTCTATCATACGAATATATCCCTGTGGACACGCATTGAAGATCAAGAAGTGCCATGGGAAATAAAAACGTGAAAATTGTTGTATTTGTGCCAGAATCCCACGCAGATGTGGTTCGCGGAGCAATGGGTAAAGCCGGGGCAGGAAAAATTGGGAATTACACATTCTGCAGTTTTTCCTCAAAAGGCATAGGCCGATTCAAACCAGAAGATGGCGCACATCCAGCAATCGGCGAAGTTGGAAAATTGGAGTCAGTTCAAGAAGAGCGAATAGAGGTCGTGTGCGATAGAAACCTTCTAAAAGATGTCGTTGCTGCAATCAAAAAAGTTCATCCTTATGAAGAAGTCGCACTTGATATTTATCCACTTGAAGAAGTGTGATTCCTAAGGAAATATCAAAAAACTAAAAAAGTGCGGCATGCTGAATACGGAAGAGCATCAAAGGTTAATGTCCCGAAAGGCATAGGAGATAATGGTACTTACATTTAATCAGAAGAACAAAGATATTTTCGAGAAGATTAAAGCGGGAGAGAAAAAAGTCGAAACTCGGGCTGCAACCGAAAAATATCAAAATATTAGGGCCAGGGAAGAAATTATTTTCGTGTGCGGAAATTCAAGGTTTAAAAAACGCGTCAGGAAAATTTTGAAGTTCAAATCAATTGCCGGCATTCTTAAAAAATACAAACCCGGCGATATCAATCCTGGAATTACGACAGCCAAAGAAGTCATCGCGCTCTATCACAGCTTCCCGGATTACAAGGAAAAAATTAGAAAATTCGGACTGATTGCGCTGGAACTGGAATAAATTCGATGATTTCAAGAGATAATGTCATTGTTGCGTTGGACGGGATGACGGAGACGGAAGCTTTAAAATTTGCAAAGTTGCTGGCCGGAAAAATCTGGGGATTCAAGATAAACGACCTTCTCTTTTCCGATATCGATCTCATTCGAAAACTGAAACCGTACGGCCGCGTATTTGCCGACGCCAAACTTCATGACATTCCCAATACCGTCGCTAACGGTGTCCGGCGGCTTGCTGAAGCGGGCGCGGACATAATTACCGTTCATGCATCGGGCGGAATTGAAATGATGAAGGCCGCTTGCCGAAATTCGAAACCAGCTAAAATCGTGGCGGTTACTGTTCTAACTTCCGCGCCGGACAACAAAAAGGTGACTCAACTGGTCCGAGATGCCGCCGCGGCCGGAGTGGGCGGCATTGTGTGTTCAGGCCGCGACTTGGCGATTATACAACAGATTCCGGCAGCGCGATCTTTGCTGAAAGTCGTCCCAGGAGTCCGGCCGGATGGGTATGCCAAAAAGGACGACCAAAAAAGAATCGTAACGCCGGCTTACGCTCGTGCATCAGGTGCCGACTTCATTGTTATCGGCCGCCCGATTATTGCCGCCTCTGATCCGGAAGCGGCGCTTGCCGCTCTGGATTGGGAAGAATAACAGAAAGCCCGCTCGGAACGAGCGGGCTTGGCGTCTGGGTCAGTAACCGATCAGACGAGCATAGAGACGTGCGCGGTCGGGGGTCATCCGGCGCCGCTTCCAGGTAATAGGGACGACAAGCGGAGTCAGGGGCTTTAAATCCGATGAAGCTGATGCCGAGCTGGCCTGATAGCTCGCTCGAAGCGCCTCGGATGCTTCCGGATCGAGTTCATGGATGCTGACGAATGTCTCATGAGTCCCGCCGGAGTCGCGATAGGCGCGATAACGATCTTGCATGGTTGGTTTCATAAAAAGTACCTTCTTGAGGATACTCCCGGTCCGCACCGGCCGTCAACGGCGGCTGTTGCCTTTTGGCGGATATGATATACTAACGACCTATGGCAGAGAAATTCTCCTCAATTCGGATCTCGCGTTCCGGCTTAAAGCTGTTCCAGGAGTGTCCGCGCTGCTTCTGGCTGGACGTCCATCACAAAATTCGGCGCCCGCCCGGCTATCCGTACACGCTTTCGGCCGCCGTGGACTTTCTGGTAAAACAGGAATTCGACAAATATCGGATCAACGGCGAGCTGCCGCCGGTGTTCAAACGCCACAACATCAAGGCCAAGCTCTATGCCGGTCCGGAATTGGCGACATGGCGGGAAAATTTCAAAGGCGTCCAATATTACGATGAAGACCTCAACGCCATGCTCTACGGCGCAGTTGATGATGTCCTGCAATTCGAGGACGGGTCGCTGGCGGTCGTAGACTACAAATCTTCCGGCTCTCGCGAAATCCGCATTTACGACGATTATCAAAAGCAGATGGAAGTGTACACGCACTTGTTGGCCCGCAATGGATTCAAAACCCAGCCCGAAGCGTACTTCGTGTTTTATCAGGTGGATAAGACGGGCGGGGGATTCCAGAACGCGTTGCCGTTCAACGAATCTTTGAAAGCAGTGAAGTTGAATACTAAATGGGTGCCGGAAGTCTTTGAGCAGGCGGTCATGGTCGCGCGGCGCGATACCCCGCCGGATTTGGAGACGCCCTGCGAGCATTGCATCTACGTCCAGAAATCGAGCTCGTTTTTCGATATGCCTGCGGCTCGCGGCAAAAAGAAAAAGACCGAGCCTGTTCTGATTCCGTTCGAAGAATAGCCGATCTTTTGCGCCGCAGGCGATTTCTTTTTGTGTTATACTGTATCCATGGCTGAAACCTCCAAGCCCCAGCTCTACGGCGAGTATTTCTATAAATTTTTCCAGTGTCCGCATTGGATTTGGTACGACATTTACGGCGATGCGGAGCATAAGCGCCATATTCCGCCGCTCTTGGATCTCATTTACAAAGGCAAACCGCTTGCTCCCGATCGCGATCTGGGCCGCCACAAGGAATTCGAGCAGGTGAAACCCGAACTAATGCGCGACCTGGACGAGGCTTTTCTGGCCACGGTCGAGCTGATGAAGCAAGGCAAGAACATCTATCACGGCGTTCTAATGAGCGAGGATTGGGTCGGTATGCCTGATCTTCTGGAGGCCCGGCCCGGCAAGTCCTGGCTTGGCGACCATTACTATGTCGTTTATGATGTCCAATCGTCGCTGGATCTCCGCGACGAGTATAAATTCCAGCTGATATTTTATTCTCTGATCCTTGAACGGATCCAGGGCGTGCGGCCGCGGGAGGCCTACGTGATTGATCCGGAAGGCAACGAGCGGTCGTTTCTGATTGAAGATTTCATCGATCACTTCCATCTGACGCGCCTCCAGATCGAGAAGATCCTGAACGGCGAAAAGCCGGCGCCGTTCCTGAAAGCCGGCTGCAAGCGAACTCCCTGGTATTCGCTCTGTGTTTCCGAGACTGAGGGCTGCAGCGACGTGTCGCTGGTGTACCGCATGAGCCAGGCCGATCAGCGTCGCCTCTATGATATCGGCATCAAGACCGTCGACAACCTGGCTGCGGCGGACGTGAACATGCTCCGCGAACGGCTGGAGGATTGGCCGTTTGATAAAGTTCTGCGGTTTTCAAACCAGGCCAAAGTGCTGGTCGGCAACAAGCCGATGATTACCCGCAAGCCGAATTTCCCCGCTGTACGCTATGACGTGTATTTCGACATTGAATCCGACCCGCTCCGCGACATTGATTATTTGCTGGGCTTTTGCATCAAGGACAATCAGACCGGGAAGACCGAGTACAAATATTTCTTGGCCAAGGATAAAGAGCATGAACCCGAAATCTGGGCGCGGTTTTTAGATTACTTGGCGGGGCTGGAAGATTTTGTGATTTATCACTATGCGTTTTACGAGCGGCAGGTGTTTGATCGCCTGGCGCTCCGGTACGGAGCGCCAGGCGCCCTCGTGGACAAGTTTAAAGAAAACACGATCGATCTTCACATGAAGTTGGTGGATTCAGTCGTTCTGCCTATTTATTTTTACAGTTTGAAAGACGTGGGCGCATATCTCGGTTATATGTGGGCTGATCCGCACGCCGGCGGCGCCGAGTCAGTGGTCTGGTACAACGAATATGTCGAAAAGCAGGATGAAGCAATCCTTCAAAAAATACTTCGCTACAACGAAGATGATGTTCGGGCGACCATGCTGATTAAAGAGTGGCTGACTCAACAAAAACCGTCAAAAGCGCGGGAAACGTTGGATGAGTAAGATGGCAGCTCCCGGGACGTATATACCTCTGAACAGGCATAATATCGGCCAAATATGAACGATGTCGGAAGGTGATTCCGGCTTCGGGTGTTTTGCCGACTTGATGGCCATGTATAAATGTCCTAACTGCGGCAACGAGCAGAAAACGGCAGGGAAGTGCCAGAAGTGCGGCGCCGATATTAAAGAAAGCGACAAGAAGGAGGAAGGTGAATGAGCCGATGCCGGTTTGAAACTCGCATTCATTAGTCAAACGGGGCCGCTTCGCGGCCCCGTTTGACTTTAAAACTCCAATATGTTTCAATTCTATGTACTGCAATGTCGCGAAGAAACATATTTCTCATCTGCACGATTGTCGGTTCTCTCCTTTTGTTCGTTTTTGTCGCCCCTGAACTTGTGAACAAAGGTACGGCGCAAATCAACGGCCTCTTGAAGACTCATATTCCCAAAGTTTCGAGCCGGCCGTTCCGGCTCGGCCTCGATTTGCTCGGTGGTACTCATCTTGTCTATCAGGCGGACCTTTCCAAAATCACTAGCAACCAATCCGATGCGCTCCAGGGCGTTCGGGACGTCGTTGAGCGCCGCGTAAATCTCTTCGGCGTTTCCGAACCGGTCGTTCAGGTTTCCGGCAAGGATCAGCTTATCGTTGATTTGGCCGGCGTCAAAGACGTGAACGAGGCAATTGCCCTGATTGGCCAGACGCCGTATTTGGAATTTAAAACTGTGCTGCCGGCCGCCCAAGGAGATGCTATTATCAAACAAAAAATGGGCAAAGACGCCGGCAGTTTGACTGCCGCCGCGCTCTGCGATGTTTCCAATACCAGCTCGCTGACCCAATTTCTCCTGGCCTACAATGCCGATCCCTGCTATCAGCCGACGGCTTTGAACGGTTCGGGGCTTGATAATGCCCAGCTTACGTTCAGCAACCAGACGTACGCGCCACAAATCAGCTTGAATTTGAATTCAGCCGGCACCCAATTGTTTGCACAGATCACGCAAGCCAATATCGGCAAACCTGTCGCCATTTACCTCGACGGTCTGCCTATCTCGATCCCGACCGTTCAAAGCGCCATTACTGACGGGCACGCGGTTATCACAGGGAGTTTCACGCCTGATGAGGCTAAGCTGCTCGTTCAGCGCCTGAACTCGGGGGCCTTGCCGGTTCCGATCACACTCATCAGCCAGCAGACGATCGGCGCTTCGCTCGGCGCGGACTCTTTGGACCGCAGCTTGAAGGCCGGCATCTATGGTTTGATATTCGTTGCCATTTTCATGATCGCTTTCTATCGTTTGCCTGGCGTGATCTCGGTTATTGCGTTGATCGTGTACGTTCTGATCGTGCTCGGTTTGTATAAATTGATTCCGGTCACCCTGACGCTTTCAGGCATTGCCGGTTTTATTTTGTCGCTTGGCATGGCCGTGGATGCCAATATTTTAATTTTCGCTCGCATGAAAGAAGAACTTGCGGCCGGAAAGTCTTTGACGGTGGCCATGCATGAAGGCTTCGCCCGCGCCTGGCTGTCCGTCCGCGACAGCCATGTGACGACCTTGATCGGCGCCGTCGTCCTCTATTCTGCCACAACTTCAATCGTGAAAGGGTTTGCACTGACGCTCGGGATCGGCGTTTTGACCAGTTTATTCACGGCCATCACCGTAACGCGCTCGTTCCTGTACTTAGTTACCGGACCGTGGTTTGAAAAACATAAGCGCTTATTCCGATAACTCTCATGCCCAAAATATATAAAATTGTTTTCTGGATATCGATTTCTTTGACTGCGCTGGCGATTATCGCGACTGCAATTTTCGGCCTGCGATTAAGCGTTGATTTCCGTGGCGGCAGCGTTTTGGAACTCGAATTCTCCCAGCGGCCGGCAATCAGCGATATTCAGACTGCCTTGGGCACTCAATCAAACGATATTGAAATGAGCCCGGCAGGGGATACCGGCTTGATCCTCCGAACTCACGAGCTGACCGAAGCTGATCACCAGGCCCTGCTGGCCAAATTAACCCAGGCTTTTCCGGGTTCTGGCCTTTCCGAGCGCCGGTTTGATTCCGTCGGGCCGGTTGTCGGCAATGAGCTTAAACACAAGAGTATTATTGCCATTATTCTCGTCCTATTCTGCGTGATCGTGTATATTGCATTCGTTTTCCGCAAGATCGGCCGCACCACTTCGCCGTGGGCGATGGGTCTGGCTGCGATCGTAGCCCTGCTCCACGACATAGCGATTCCGGTCGGCGTATTCGCGATTCTCGGTCATTATGTAGGCATTGAGATCAGCGGCGTATTTGTCGCCGCCGCGCTGACGATTCTCGGCTTTTCAGTATCGGACACGGTCATTATCTTCGATCGCGTTCGCGAAAATATCACGCGCGGCGGCGCCAAAGAAGACTTCGGAGCCGTGGTTCACAAGAGCGTTCTTCAGACCTTGGCCCGCTCTTTGAACACTATCTTCACCGTACTGCTGTCGCTCTTCGCCATTTATTTCTTCGGCGGCGAGAGTATCAAATATTTCTCGCTTGCGCTCATCATCGGCATCTTCCTGGGAGCGTATTCTTCGATCTTCGTGGCCTCGCCACTTCTGGTCTGGTGGACCAAGCGTCGCAGTAGTTGACCGATTTTAATTCATATAGTATAATACTTTCCATGCCTACGAATTCCCAGTCGATCAAGAAAACAGTTTCTGATCTCCTTAAGAACACCTCAACCCGTAACAGGGATATTATTTCGCGCCGTTTTGGCTTGAAAACGGGCAAAAAAGAGACTCTCGAATCCATTGGCACCTCGTATACCATTACCCGCGAACGCGTCCGCCAGATTGAGGAAGCTACCCTTTCCCAGCTGCGCGCCGCTGCCCAGCAGAACGCCGAAGTGGCCCGTTATGTAGCTCTAACCAAGGATATTTTGAACGAATCGGGCGGCATTGCCGCCGAACGCGATCTGTTCAAGGCTTTCAGCGGCCAGGAAGCCGATACGGTGGTCAATGCATCGTTGGTTTTCCTGCTGGCCTTCAGCAAGGATCTCGTTCGGGTTCCCGATTCCGATGATTTCAACGCTTTTTGGGCCGTTGATAGCGACACGCTTGCCAATTTCAAAAACACCGCCGCTACGCTCGCCAAAATCCTGGAAAAGTCCGGGCGCGCCATCCCGCGGGCCGATTTTCTGTATTTAATCCAAAAGCACGGCGTGCCGAGTTTTTCCGCCAGCGGCAAACCGCTTTCGGAAGGAGAAGTCGCCTTGGCGATGAACGTTTCCAAGAATCTGGCCCAGAATATTTTCAATGAAGTCGGACTTGCTTCGTGGGCGGAAATTAAGCCTAAGGGCGTCCGCGACAAAGCTTATATCGTTCTCAAGAAATCCAAGGAGCCCAAGCACTTTAGCGAGATCGCCAAGCTGATCAACGCCTCGGGTTTCAATAACAAGAAAGCCAACGTTCAGACCGTTCATAATGAACTCATTAAGGACAATCGATTCATCCTCGTCGGTCGCGGCCTTTATGCGCTTTCGGAGTGGGGCTACAAAGCCGGTACCGTAAAAGACGTATTGGTTGATATTCTTCGCAACTCAAACAAGCCGTTGCCTAAAGCCGTGCTCATGGCCAAAGTCAAAGATGCTCGCATGGTCAAAGAAAACACCATTCTATTGAATCTCCAGGATTCCAAGACGTTTGTAAAAAATTCCGACGGGACGTATACTTTAAGAGGGTAATAACCCTCCGACATGGCGATAGATTCC
>CAZKJF010000003.1:0-16806 GCA_964553025.1 uncultured Candidatus Saccharibacteria bacterium
GAGTTGTTTTTCCCCTTGAAATCCCACTCATAGAGAGATTGCATTGCAACTGATCGGGATAGGTGCCGTGAAGCCATTGAGAATTAACTACGCTTGCTGCTGCATGCGCTTTTCGCGCTTCGCCAGCTGTTTGGCGATGACGTTGACCACTTCTTTGCCTTTGTAGTAGCCGCAGAATTTGCAGACTTGGTGAGGCATGGTCATTTTACCACAATGGGAGCATTTGGTAAGCGATTTGGCCTTCAAAGCCAAATGGCTGCGTCGTCGCAGCTGCTTGCCTTTCGCCATATGGTGTCGTGGTACTGCCATGTATCGTGTAGCTTACAAGTATCAGTGGTCAGAACGCGCTGACAATTGATACTTGGAAACTGGAATATATCCTACCATATATTTAATTCCTTTGCAACCGGAGAGAGCTATCCACAATTGCGCGTTTGCGGGCGGTTGCTACAATGAGTTGGACAACCTAACGCAGGCACTGGTTGATCCAATGAATCCTGCACCATATTCTCATGTCGAAATTCGTCCATCTTCATACGCATTCGTACTACTCTCTCCTCGATGGACTTTCAAAAATTAAAGACATGGTCGCGCTCGCCAAAGAGCACGGCCAGGAAGCGATCGGGTTGACCGATCACGGCGTCATGTACGGCGCTATCGAGTTCTATTCCCAATGTGTCAAACAGGGCGTCAAGCCGATCATCGGCTGCGAAGTGTACGTCGCCAACCGCTCCCGGCTCCAGAAAGAATCCGGGATTGATAATAAACGGTATCACCTCACCCTGCTCGCCAAAGATAACGTCGGTTATCTGAACCTGATCAAGCTGACCACGGCTGCCCACCTGGAGGGCTATTACTACAAACCCCGCGTGGACAAAGAACTGCTCCGCCAGCACGCGGAGGGCTTGATCTGCTTCTCGGGCTGCCCGGCCAGCGAAGTCGGCCGGGCAATCCAATCGGGCAATCTTGAAAAGGCTGAAGAAATTGTTAAAGAACACCGGGAAATTTTCGGTCCCGAAAACTATTACATGGAAATTATGTATCATCCCGACATGGACTGGTACCCCCAGTGGAAAGAAGGCGTTCTGCATCTCGCCCAGAAACTCAACATCCCGATTGTCGCCACCCAGGATTCTCATTATCTCCGCCCCGAAGACGCCTACGCCCACAAGACCCTAGTCGCCATTTCGACCCAGACCGACGTCAATGAGACCGGTATCTTTGCGGGCAACGGCGAATACCATTTTCTTTCGTCCGAGGAAGCGATCGAACGTTTCAAAGATATTCCCGATGCGGTTTCCAATACGATCCGCGTCGCCGAGCGGTGCAAAGTCGATTTAACGCTCGGCAAGTTCATCTTCCCCGACTTTGCCCTTGAGCCTGGCAAAACGGCCGACCAGATGCTTGATGAATTGACGGCGCACGGCGCCGCCGAAAAAGGCTTGAACATCGATCCCGAGATTGAACAGCGTCGATTGTACGAACTGGAAGTCATCAAAACGAAAGGCTACGCGCCGTATTTTTTGGTCGTTGCCGACCTGCTGCGCTTCGCTCGTGAACAGAAGATATATACCACCGTCCGCGGTTCGGCTGCCGGGTCGCTGGTGGCGTACCTCTCAGGGATTACGAACGTGAATCCGATTGAATTCCAGCTGCCATTCGAGCGCTTCTTGAATCCCTACCGCCCGTCGGCGCCCGATATCGACATGGACTTCGCCGATAATCGCCGGTCCGAAGTGATTGAATACGCCAAAAAGAAATATGGCGAGGATAAAGTCGCCCAGATCGGCACCTTCGGTACGATGATGGCGCGGGGGGCCGTCAGAGACGTCGCCCGCGCCTTGGGCAAGCCCTATGAAACTGGCGATCGCATCGCCAAGCTCATTCCGATGGGCTCTCAAGGTTTTCCGATGACCATTGAAAAAGCATTCGAACTGGTGCCGGAACTAAAAGACATCTATGCTCGCGATCCGGAAGCTCGCCAGATTCTGGACATCGCCAAAAAACTGGAAGGCACCGTCCGCCACGTGTCGGTCCACGCCGCCGGCATCGTAATTGCCCCGCATCCGCTCACCGAATACGTCCCTGTCCAATTCGACCCCAAAGGCGAGGACAACAAGATCACGCAATACGACATGTACACGGTCGGCGAGGACGGAGTCGGCCTCCTTAAACTTGATGTCCTGGGAATCCGCAACCTCGCCATTCTCGGGGACGCCGTTCGCCTGGTCAAACAGCATCGCGGCATCGACATCGACATTGAAAAAATTCCCTTCGACGACAAAAAGACGTTCAAAATGCTGGCGGACGGCGGCACGGAAGGCGTCTTCCAGCTCGGCGGCTCGGAAGGCATGACCAAGTACTTGAAAGAACTCAAACCGACGACCGTCCACGATCTGAACGCCATGGTCGCGCTCTACCGCCCGGGGCCCATCAACAACATTCCCGAATACATCGCCCGCAAACAGGGCCGCTCGACAATCAAATATTTCCATCCCAAGGCCAAAAAATTCCTCGAAAAATCGTACGGCGTGCTTGTCTACCAGGATGACCTGCTCATGAGCGCTCTGGAATTGGCCGGCTATAACTGGGAAAGTGTGGACAAATTTCGCAAAGCGGTGGGCAAAAAGATTCCCGAAGAAATGGCCAAGCAGCATAAGATTTTCGTCGAGGGCTGCCAGGCCCACAGCGGCATGACCGCAACCGAGGCCGAAGCGATCTGGAATTTATTCGAACCCTTCCAAGGCTACGGCTTCAACAAAGCCCACGCGGCCTGTTACGGCCGCGTGGCCTATCAGACCGCCTACATGAAGGCCAACTTCCCGGCTGAATACATGTGCGCCATTCTGACCGCGGAGTCGGGCGATACCGAACGCGTCGCCGAGATCATCACCGAATGCCAGCGGATGGGCATTCCCGTCCTGCCGCCGGACATTAACACTTCGTTCAAAGATTTTACCGTCATCAAAGGCCCGACGGAAAAAGAAGACAAGATCCGGTTCGGGCTTCTTACGATTAAAAACCTGGGCGCCAATATCGCCGAAGCGATCATCGCCGAACGCGAGGTCAACGGACCGTTCAAAGACGTGGAAGATTTCGTATCCCGCGTCCAGCACAAAGATTTGAACAAAAAATCGTTTGAATCGCTCGCCAAGTGCGGCGCCATGGATCAGTTCTGCGATCGAGGCAAACTGCTGGCCAACATGGAAATCCTGCTCGCTCATGCCCACGAAAAACAAAAAGCCGCCGCCAGCCGCCAGATGGACTTGTTTGGCACAGCCGCAGCGCCGCTGCCGGCGCTGCGGCTGTCTGACGCCCCGCCGGCCCCGTCAGCCGAAAAGCTCGCCTGGGAAAAAGAACTCCTGGGCCTGTATGTTTCTTCCCATCCGCTCGATGAATACCACGCCGCCATGAAGCGAGAGAAAGTTATGCCAATTAAGACGCTCTCCAGCCGCAATACTTTGGCCCGCGTCGGCGGCATTATTACCCGCGTTCAGAAGATCATCACCAAAACCGGCCGGCCGATGATGTTCAGCGAGATCCAGGACCTGACGTCAAAAATAGAGCTCGTTGTTTTCCCGAACGTCTACGACAAGAATCCCGACATTTGGCAGGAGAACCGCATCATCGTCGCCGTGGGCAAGCTTAATGACAAGGACGGCGCTCTGAAGCTTCTCTGCGACGAAGTCAAAGCCGTCACCTCGACGGTATAGCCGTACCTGGCATTTTGCCTTTCTTTTTGCTATGCTTTTGGAGAAATGAAATCCTCGCTCGAACATATCCGCCATTCCTTGGCCCATCTCCTGGGCGCGGCAATTCTAGAACTGTATCCCGGCTCCAAGCTGGCCATCGGCCCGGCCATCGAGGACGGTTTCTACTACGATATCGGCATCGCAGGCGCCATTTCCGACGCCGATCTCCCGAAGATCGAGGAAACCATGCGGAAAATTTTAAAAACATGGAAAGGCTTTGAAGGCAAGGAAGTTTCCGCATCCGAAGCTCGATCGCTGTTCAACGCCAATCCATTCAAAGAAGAGATTATCTCCGAATTGGAGCAAAAAGGCGAAAAAATTACTCTTTACACCTCCGGCGAATTCGCCGATCTCTGCCGCGGCGGCCACGTCGAGGACATCAAAGACATCGATCCGAAAGGATTCAAGCTTTCCCGCGTTGCCGGCGCCTATTGGCGCGGCAGCGAGAAAAACCCCCAGCTGACCCGCATCTACGGCTTGGCCTTTGCTTCCAAACAAGACCTTGATGCGCATCTGGCCTTGCTTGAAGAAGCCAAGAAGCGCGATCACCGCATGCTCGCCCAGCAATTGGACCTGTTCTCCCAGCACGGCGTCGCGCCCGGCGCCGTTTTCTGGCACCCCAAAGGCATGGTTCTCTGGCGCGAACTGGAAAAATTCATCCGCGAAAAGAACGATCATTACGGCTACGGCGAAATCTCGACGCCGATCATGGTCAAAAAGGAGCTCTACGAAACCTCCGGCCATTGGGATCACTACCGCGAAGACGGGTTTTGGTTTGACGTCGACGAAGAGACCTACGTGCTGAAACCCATGAACTGTCCCGAGGCGACCGTTGTCTACGCCAACACTCTGCGCTCGTACCGCGATCTGCCGATCCGATTGTCCGAACCGACCGGCCGCTTGCACCGCAATGAGCTCAAAGGCGTGCTCGGCGGCCTTTTCCGCGTCCGCCAATTCACCCAGGACGACGCCCATATTTTTTGCCGGCCCGACCAGATTGAGTCTGAAATTTCGACGCTTTTAGCTTATACCAAAGAAGTATACGAGACGTTCGGCTTGCCGATCAGTTTCCGGCTTGCAACCAAGCCCGACAAAGCCATGGGCGATCCCGCGCTCTGGGAAAAAGCCGAGACGGCCCTAGAAGGCGTCTTGAAGAATCTCGGTATCGCTTACCAGCTTAAGCCCAGCGACGGCGCGTTTTATGGCCCTAAGATCGACATCCACGCCAAAGATGCGATCGGCCGCGAACATCAAGTCGCTACGATCCAGCTCGACTTTCAAATGCCCGAGCGTTTCAAGCTCGAATATCACGATGCCGACGGAACGGTTCGCCGGCCGGTCATGATTCACCGCGCCATCTTCGGTTCTTTTGAGCGCTTCCTCGGCGTCCTCATCGAACACTACGCCGGCGCATTCCCACTCTGGCTGGCGCCGGTGCAGGCAGCGATCGTAACCGTTTCAGATAAGCATCATCAGTGGGGCACGGCTGTTCTGCATGCCCTGCGCCATACCGGCATCCGGGCCGAACTCCATGATCAAAACGAAACTCTCGGCAAAAAAATCCGTGCCGCTGAACTCCAAAAAATTCCGTATATTATCATCGTCGGCGACAAAGAAGTCGATGCCCAAGGCGTTGCCGTTCGCGCCCGGGCCAAAGGCGATCTCGGCTTGATGCGCATCGAGGATTTTGCAAGCCAGATCAAGGAAGAAATTACGGCCCGAAAATAGCAAAATCCCTCCCTCCGCGCGATGCGCGGAGGGAGGGATAGTTAGTGGAGGAAAAGACCAACACTGCGGATCAGATGCGTCAATCCGTTCCAGAATCCAACTGAATACGCAATGTGGAAAGCATTAATGACCATGAGGGCCGCAAGGCCCTTTTTCCATCGGTCAACGCCGAAGACGATTGCCGCCGGCGTTCGAACGCCCGGCAGGAAAATTCCGGCCAGACACGTCAGCGCAAGAGTTGTCGGACTCTGGAAGAATCTCGTGCGCCAGCGATCGAAATCCTGTTTGGTCTTGTCCCATTCGTAGAACGGGCGCAGGGCCATCAGGATCGGATAGGCACGGAAGCTGTTGCCCTGTTTTTCCAGAACCCAGCCGTAGATATCCCGCAGGATCGGAACCAGCTCCTTGCCGAGCAAGAACCAGGCCATCGCTTCCAGATTGCCCAGCACCGCCAGAATGAGAAACACTTTCCAGCCGGCTCCGCTTGTGCTCACCACAAGCGGAGCCACGACATAGTCAATGTTGGTCGAAACCAGCGCAACTGCCAGGATGATAAGCGTGATGCGGCGAACAATCGGCGCTCTCATTCGTCCTCCCGGTCAGCGGGCGACAAGAGCACGCTGCCGTTCGGAGACTTCTTCCAGCTCGCTTCGGGTCTGGCCCAGCCGCCGCTCAACGGCTTTCAGGTCGGCGCCGGCGACGTGAACCTCCATGAAAATCGTATGGAAGCTCATCAGCCAGATTTTCTCGGTCTTGCTCTTCCGCTCCACGCGGCAGCCGAGAATCCGCATGATGCCGGCCGCGAAGCGGTAGGCGGCGCCGGCCTGGGTGGCGTACCGGGACGCGTTCGGATCATCGAGCGAATACGCGGCGACCACCGGCCGGATGACTTCCTGCCCTTCTCGGATCCGAAGCGCCATGTGGGCATTGTTCAGTGCCCGCTCGGCGATCTTGAGATTGATCCGTTCCTGCTTGTACTGGGCCAATTCGCGCCAGGTAACCATATCCTGTTCCAGCTTGCTTGCGGCCATATCTGCCTCCTTGTCGAAGAACGCGAAGATAAGTATACTACGAAAACATGAAAAAACAAGGCGCCCGGGAGGGCCGCAAAATCGTGGTCATCGTCGGACCGACTGCTTCTGGCAAGTCGGCCTTGGCGATCAAGATCGCCCGGCGAATCGGCGGAGAAATCATCTCCGCCGATTCGCGCCAGGTGTATCGCGGTATGGATATCGGCACCGGCAAAGTCACCGTACAAGAGCAGAAACTTGTTCCCCACCATCTTCTGGACATCGCCTCGCCTCGCCGCCAGTTCACTGTCGGTGAATTCGTCCGGCACGCCCGGGCGGCGATAGCTGACATTTTTGCCCGCGGCAAAACGCCTGTTATCGTCGGCGGCACCGGCCTGTATATCGATGCGCTTCTGGCCAATTGGACTCTGCCCGCCGTGCCGCCGAATTTTGCGCTTCGCGCGCGACTGGAACGCAAATCGGCAGCCGAATTGTTTGCTCTCTTAGAACAAAAAGACCCACGCAGGGCGGCGGCGATCGATCACCGCAATCCCCGGCGCCTCATCCGCGCCCTTGAGATTATCGAAGCCACCGGCAAACCAGTGCCCCCGCTCGAAACAACTCTTGATCCGAATTACAGCATCGACTGGATCGGCCTGAATCCCCAAAATCTGTCGGACCGAATCGAAGAACGCCTTGATGAGCGCCTGCGGCACGGCATGATCGCCGAGGTTAAAAAACTTCACGCCGGCGGCATCAGCTGGAAGCGCCTGGAAAGCTTCGGCCTTGAGTACAAATGGATCGCTCTGTTTCTCCGGAAAAAAATCACCGAAGAAGAACTCCGAGCCGGCCTTCTCCGCGATATTATCCGCTATTCAAAACGCCAGATGACTTGGTTCAAGCGCAACAAACACATCCAGTGGCTAACCAAAAGCGGCCGGTAGGCCGCTTTTGGTTAGCGCTGCTTGTTAGTTCGTCTGCCGCGCGTATCCGGCTTGCCTTTCATCTGCCGTTCCGCCAAGAGGTTCTTCTTGGTCTTGCCTTTCGAGACTGACACGCGCGCCGCGTCTTTGATCCAGCTTTGTTTGGTTCCCATTTTTGACATAGAATCAAGAATGAATGGTTTGTTTGATAAGTTCCTCGGCAACATTCGGGTTTGCTTTGCCCTTGGATTCCCGCATGATCATGCCGATCAGGAATTTCAGCGACGCTTCCTTGCCTTTTTTCAGATCTTCGACGGCTTTCGGATTGGCCTCGAGAACTTTTTGGACTACTGCTGCCAGTTCGCCCGAATCGGAAACTTGGGCCAAATCTTTTTCTGTAATAATCTGCTCCGGCGTCCGGCCGGTGGCGAACATTTCGGCCAAGACGGTCTGCGCGGCCGAAGAGGAAATCTGCTTGTGAAAGACGCGCACCACCAGATCGGCGAATAATTCCGGCGTTACCTTGGTGTCCGTCGGTTCGGCGGAAATCTCAGCCAGGTGCTTCTGAAATTCAGTAATGGTGTAGTTGGAGGCGATTTTGTAGAGTCGCTCGATGTGCTCGGCTGCCGGGCGCTCCAAGTGCCGCAGATTCTCGAACGACAACAGTTCGCTCGCCGCATGTTCAAAGAAATTCCCCAACGGTTTATCCAGCGCAAACAGTTCAATATCCGCCGCGGGCAAGCCGTACTGCCGGGCGAACCGCTGGCGGCGCTGGGCCGGAAGCTCCGGCAAGCGGCCGCGGATTTCATCAATATCCGCATCCGAAAATGTCAGCGGGGGCAAATCCGGTTCGGGGAAATAGCGATAGTCGTGGGCTTCTTCTTTCGAGCGCTGGCTGAACGTCGCTTTTTTGACGTCGTCCCAGCCGCGGGTTTCTTGTATGATTTTTTCGCCGGCATCCAAAGCTTTGCCTTGGCGCTCGATCTCGAAATCAACCGCCGCGGCAGCGGCGCTGATCGAGTTCAAGTTTTTAATTTCAACTTTCGTGCCGTACGAGCCGTCAGGATTGCTCAAGGAAATATTGACTTCCACCCGCATCAGACCTTTTTCCATGTCAGCGTCGGAGGCACCCACGTATCGTAAAATCAGTTGGAATTCGGTGGCAAAATCGCGGACATCCTGGCCGGTTTCGAAATCCGGTTCAGTTACCAGTTCCATCAGCGGCGTTCCGGCCCGGTTATAATCCACCAGCGAGTAATCGCCCTTGTCATGCTGGAGGCGGCCGGCGTCTTCTTCGAGATGGATGCGGGTAATCCGGATCGTCTTGCCGCTTTTCAGCTCAAGCGTGCCATGCTCGCACAGAGGTTTTTGATACTGGGAAATTTGGTAGCCCTTGGGCAGATCGGGGTAGAAATAGTTTTTACGCTCGAAAAACGTGTCCCGGGCGATCGAGCACTGCAGCGCCAGTCCGGTCATGATGACCTTTTTGACGGCTTCTTCGTTGATAACCGGCAGGGTGCCGGGATGGCCCATGCAGATCGGGCACACATTAACGTTCGGGTGCTTCTCATCCGGATTATTCGGCGAATCGCAAAACATTTTGGTCTTGGTTTTGAGGCCGACGTGAATCTCCAGCCCGATGACCGGCGTGTATTTCATAACCCTGATGGTAGCACGATTTTTTGAAAGAAAAAAGGCCCGCGAAGCGGGCCTTACAGAATCGGATTCGGAATCAAATCGGGATTCTCTTGCTTGTGGCGGACGATTGTCTCAACGGTCGGCCAGACGGCATCGAGGGCATCCTGGACACTGCCGTTAGCCGGAATTGAATAGCAGTTGAACGGATATATCTGCGCAAAGAGGTGGTAGAGATTGCTCGTGGCCAGCAGTTTGGAGCGCAGCTCATGGCCGTCCAGCTTCCTGCCTTTCCGCTTGAGCCGCTCCAGGGCGATATCCACGTCGACGTCCAGAATGAACACCGCGTCCGGCCAGATAAAATGTTCGCCCATCACTGCTTCAGTCATAGCCATCAGCTCGCGGATATCCGCCGAATCGGCAGCCCCGTAGACAAGCGACGGCCGGTAGCGATCGGAGATCATGACGCAAAAATTTGTTCGGCTGGAAATGAACGGGATAACGCGGTCACGCACGTTCTGCTTGCTATCTGCCGCGTACCAGCCCTGGAAAACCTTGGGGTGGTGAGCGTGCAATCCGTGCGGATCGAACAAATCCTTGTAGATCAAACGGCCGAAACTGCCCTCGCGATCCGGCTCTTTCGTCGTTTTAATAGCGATATCGGGAAACTGCTTCCGCAGCCGATCCGCCAGCGCTTCAATGAGTTTTGATTTTCCGCAGCCGTCAATGCCGTCGACGGCCAGAAAAATCCCCGGATATGGATTGGGAATCATGCAAAGGACCTGGGGACATTCTAAAGAAATCCGGAGTAAAAACAAGAGGCCCCGGAACGGGGCCTCACGAGGCGGCGAATTCTTTGATGGGTTTGAAGTCGCCGTAGTGCAGGTAGCGGGCAAAGAGCTTGGCCGACAGGGGAAAATTCTTCTTCACGACGTCCCACTCGAACTTCGCATAGGCGCGAATTTCAGCCTGGGCGTGGCTGTCGCCGCGGAGCGACAGAAAGTTGAACGAGCCGCCGAGCGGTTCGCTCCGAAGGGTTTCGACATAAAAGACGTACGGCAGAATCATGGCCGCGATTTCCGGCTCGGCGCCGAGAATCCGCAACCGATGATATCGTTCGCAGCAGCGTTCATAATGATTCTGAACGAGCGTGCGGATGATTTCGTTATCCGAATCGTTCATCGGCGAATAGGTGTATGCGCCGACTTTGCCTTCCTGGACGCGAAACCGCTCCGGCAGATACAATTCCCTATTCGCCGCAATCCGGTCAAAATTCGGCGTCAGTTCGGTCCAGGCGCCCTTGCGGTGCCGCACCCACTGGCGAAACACGTGAATCGGCATCGCCAGCCGCATCTGAATTCCGGCATGATCAAAGGCCTGGGCTGGATTCGGGAAATCATCAAGCGCGGCAATGCAGAGCGCATCGCTCCCGTAGGTGCCGATCAATTCAAACCGGCCATGATCCAGCACTTGGGCTGCATACATCGGCAAAATGGACGGGCGCGGCAGAACGGGTTTTCCGTCCGCCACCCAGGAGAAATCCTGAATCTGGGGATGCTCGCAATACGATTTGTACGCCCACGGCGTCCAGCACTGAAGGATCTCGGCGATCACCTTCCGAATTTGCCAGAACTCCGTATGCTCCTGCCGCGTCGGAACATTCCACCATGACAGAAAATTGAAGAGCTCTCGAAGAGAGATTGTCATGTAGAATTTAGTATAGAAACGATACAGCTGGACATAACGAGCCATTTCTTTGGCGACGCCGATGCCAACCAATTCGCCGTACAGCCGTTGGGCCTCCTGCTCCGCGGCATTAAATTCCGCCGCCACTTTCCCCTCTTGACCTGACGGCATATAGTACGCGCTGTCGATGACGGAATAGCGCCCCGAAAATTCGTTGAAGCTGGCAAACAGGCGGAAAAACGGCTGGGCAAAACAAATCGGAGTCTCGACCCGAAGCCGGAACATGACGCCGCCTTCAAACGGCGTTACATGCCGATCGCGCTTGAGAAAATTGACGAGGCCCTGGGCCTTTTCGCTGACTTCGGCCGAGTCACGATCCGTGGAAACCCGGGCGCTTCGGATAATAGCCGGGTCCTGCAGCAAATCTTCCGTTGAAATTCCGAAACGATCGCCGGAAAGCTTGGCCCAGCCCTCGGGATCATTCTCCTTGGGTACACGGACAAAGACGCCGTCAACCTCGATTTTAGTGTGGCCGCAACTGAATTCTCTGCGAGGATTGAAATTTTCAACGAGCGATTGGATGTTTGACACACTGTACTCCGGCAGGTATCGTAGCAAATTTTTTGAAATTGAACAGGCCCCGGCGAACGCCGGGGCCTGTTCAATAAGAGCTCTTTATTTGACTTCGATGCCCATCGAGCGGGCGGTGCCTTCGACGATCTTCATCGCCGCTTCAACGTCATTGGCATTCAGATCGGCCATTTTTTGCTCGGCGATCTTGCGAACCTGATCCTTCGTAACCTTGCCGACCTTCTGCTTGTTGGGGACGCCAGAACCTTTTTCCAAACCCGCAGCCGAGCGCAGCAAATATGCCGCCGGCGGGGTCTTAAACTTCAGCGAGAACGTGCGGTCTTCATAGATCGTCACCTCAACCGGAATAACTTGGCCTTTCTGGTCTTTGGTCGCTTCGTTGACCTGGGCCATGAACTGCTGGAGGTTCAAACCATGGGGACCCAAAGCCTGGCCGATTTTGGCCGGCTCCAGGGCGCCGGCGGTCACTTGCAGTTTGGCGATCGTTTTTATTTTTTTGGCTGCCATATATTTGATATATCCGGCGGGGCGAGAAGCGCGCTCCGCTGTTTGGTTATAATTTCTTAATCTGAAGGAAATCCAGATCCACCGGCGTTTCCCGGCCGAAAATGGTGACCAGTACTTTGGCTCGGCCCTTTTCGGTATCGATTTCCGAAATCTTGCCGTCGAAATCCTTGAACGGACCGTCCACGATCTTCACACGATCGCCGACTTCGACATCGATCTTGTACTTCGGCTCTTCGACGCCCATGCGCTTCATGAGGCCTTCGATTTCCATGTCCGAGAGCGGAGTCGGCGTCGTGCCGGCGCCGATGAAGCCCGTTACATTGGGCGTATTGCGGACCACGTACCAGGACGCGTCGTCTACGATCATTTCCACCAGTACGTAGCCGGGATAGATCTTTTCCTCGATAGTCTCGCGCTTGCCGCCTTTGATTTTGATTTTCTTTTCTTTCGGCACAAGCACGCTGAAAATGCGATCTTCAAATCCGAGCGATTCGATACGCTGTTTTAAGTTGCGGGCGACGTTATCTTCATACCCGGAATAGGTATGGATCGCGTACCAATGTCGTTCTCCGGTGACAACCTGTTTCGGCATGTTATTGAAGGATATATTTAGTGAGCAAAGTCTGAAAGCCGAGATCGAGAAGGCCTAAAACAACAGCGACGCCGATGCTTAAACCGACGACGACTAGCGTGTAGACGACCAGCTGGCGCTGGGTCGGCCAGACGACCTTAGCCATTTCAGCTCGAACTTCTCTGAAAAATTGTACGATTTTACTCATTTTTCTATTTTAAAACGCCGGGTGGCGTTTGGTATGTCTCAATCATACCAGAAGCCGGGCATCGTGTCAAAGCCCTAAATATCGAGGTTTTGCACGCTCTTGGCGTGGGTTTGAATAAACTTTTTGCGGGGCAAAACATCCGAGCCCATGAGAATATCGAAGACGCGATCGGCCGATTGGGCGTCCTTGACGCCGACCTGCAGGAGAATGCGATTTTCAGGGTTCAGGGTCGTCTCCCAAAGCTGATCCGGGTTCATTTCGCCGAGACCTTTGTAGCGCTGAATGGAAACGCCGGCGACCTTAACGTCCTCGCCCGCGGCGATGCCGTCTCCTTCGGCCGCGCCGTCTCCGTCCGCGACTGAACTCACTTCCCAGTCGCTCAATTCTTCTTTGCCTTTCTTGGTCTTGGCTTTCTCGCCGGCATCGCGGCGAAGTTCGTTCAGGACCATATCGCGCTCGGCGTCGTTATACGCGTAGCGGGCCTTGGTTCCCTTTTGGATCTTGTAGAGGGGCGGCTGGGCGATATATAAATGACCCTTCTCGATGACTTGCGGGAAGTATCGATAGAAAAGCGTCAACAGCAAGGTGCGGATATGCGCTCCGTCCACGTCGGCATCGGTCATGATTACGATCTTGTGATAGCGGAGCTTCTCAAGGTCGAACTCTTCAGCGATAGCGGTGCCCATCGCGATCACCAGATTCCGGATTTCCTGGGATGCGAGCATTTTGTCCAGGCGCGCTTTTTCGACGTTCAAGATTTTGCCGCGAAGCGGCAAAATCGCCTGGGTATGGCGGTTGCGGGCTTGCTTGGATGACCCGCCGGCCGAATCGCCTTCGACGATGAACAGTTCCGATTCGCTGGCGTTGCGGCTTGAACAGTCGGCTAATTTGCCCGGCAAAGTCATGCCTTCCAGAGCGCCTTTGCGCAAGACGGTATCGCGAGCAGCCTTGGCCGCCAAGCGAGCCTTGGAAGCCAAGATAACTTTTTCCAAAATGGACCGAGCGTCGTTGGGATTACGCTCCAGCCAGTCGGTGAACTCGATATTCATGACGGTTTCCAATGCCGTACGCGCGTCCGGCGTGCCTAATTTGGCCTTGGTTTGGCCCTCAAACTGCGGGTCGCGGAGCTTCACCGAAATAACCGTGGTCAGACCTTCGCGGACGTCTTCGCCCGACAGATTGTCGTCCTTTTCTTTGAGAAATGCGTTCTTGCGGGCATAGTCGTTCAAAACCCGCGTCAGCGCGGAGCGGAAACCCGTTAAATGCATGCCGCCCTCGGTGGTGTGGATATTATTGGCAAACGATAACTCCCGGCTTGTCAGCTCTTCGATATATTGAAGCGCGACTTCGACATACATATTGTTCTGTTCCTTGCCGACGTAGAAGATATTTTTATGCTTGGTTTCCTCGCCGTGATTCAAAAAACCGACATACGATATGATGCCGCCTTCGAAATAGAACGTATAATCGGAAGAATATGTTTTCTTGTCTTTGCCCTCCCCGACGATCAGCGGCGCCCGTTCGTCTTTGACGGTAATCTTGACCCCTCTGGTCAGGTAGGCCTGCTGGCGGAGATGGTTCAAAATGACGGTCAGATCAAAATCCGTGGTGCTGAAAATGGTCGGATCAGGCTGGAACGTGATGGTGGTACCCGTGCGATTGGTCTTGGCTACTTTTTTGACCGGCGCGAGCGGCTTGCCGACCTTGTATTCCTGCAGGTACACGTCGGGCGCGCGATGCACCTCGGCTTTCATGTACGTCGAGAGCGCATTGACGACGGATAAGCCGACGCCGTGGAGACCGCCGGAAACTTTGTAGGCGCCTTCGTCGAATTTGCCGCCGGCATGGAGGGTTGTAGCCGCCGTTTCCAAGGCTGATTTCTTGGTTTTCGGGTGAATATCGGTCGGAATGCCGCGGCCGTCGTCAGTAACGCGGACCATGTGGTCGGGCAAGAGCGCAACTTCGATATTTTTGGCGTGGCCGGCCATAGCCTCGTCGAGCGAGTTGTCGAACACTTCCCAAATCAAATGATGGAGTCCGTCCGGACCCGTAGAACCGATATACATGCCCGGCCGCTTGCGGACGGGCTCGAGGCCTTCCAAGACCTGGATATCTTTGGCGGAATATCCTGTGTTTTTGGCGTCTTTTTCAGGCATAAACAGTAGCTATATTCTAGCATTTTGCTACCCACAAATCAATGGCCGAATTAGCGCAATTCGGCCGAGTACTGCCGGGCGGTTTCGCCGTAGAGTTTCTTCTGGATCGCGTCCACTTCCTCGCTCGTGAGGGTGCGTTCGGTAGAGCGATAGACGATGCGATAGGTATAGCTGATCTTGCCGGCGCCGAACTTGGCCTCGTTCTCGTATTTATCGAGCAGCTGGACTTCCTCGACAAGGTCGCCGCCCAGATCGCGGATAAGATCGAAATAGTTGTTGGGTACGAAATCCTTTGGAACGATGAACGAAATATCGCGCGTGATCGGCGGATACTTGCTCACTTCTTTGAATTTCTGGCCAAGCTTAAGCTGGCGTTTGACCCGCTCATCCTGCGACCACAGTAATCGGATATCGGGCAATTCCATCGAGATGATGGCGAGGCGCTCGAGGCCGAAGCCGAAAGCCCAGCCGTTGTATTCGTCGGGATTCACGCCGAAATTCTTGAGCACTTCCCCGCGCACCACGCCCGCGCCGAGAACCTCAATCCAGCGCTCGGCGATTTTAACTTCCATTTCCAAACTCGGATCGGTGTACGGGAACGTATCGGGATTGAATCGAAATTCGATCGCAGAGCCGAATATCGCTTTGGCGATTTCCGACAAAACATCTTTCAGGTCATCGAGCGTAATCGCATGTTCTGATTTTCGGCAGAGATAGTAGCCGTCCATTTGATGAAACACGTTCATGTGGTTGCGATCGATCTCATCCTTGCGGTAGACTTTGCCATACGCGAGCGCGCCGACGGCTTTGCCGTCGGCGATTCTTTCTTTCACGTCCGGCAAACCAAGATGATACGCCCACATGACCGTCGTGTGGGTGCGCAAAATATTTTGATCGTCAACGTAGTATGTATCAGACTTGCTGCGTGCGGGATGATCGGAAGCGAAATTAAATTTATCAAACGTCAGATCGGTACTGACGATTTCCGGCACGTTTAAAACCTTAAAATCCGCAAATCGCGGCAACGCGATGATCCGTTGGGCTAGGTCATAGAGCGGGCTGCCGGGCGTACGAGACAAATCAGGCATCGCCAAAAACCGCCTCATCCGCGCGGCTTCAGAGTCTTGTCGCTGTTCTAGCTTTTTTCGAAGCGCATCGTAGTCAGACGATGGGACGATGATTTCTCGGGACATATTTGGGGCGGGAGCGACGGGAATCGAACCCGCAACCTCTTCCGTGACAGGGAAGCGCTCTAACCAATTGAGCTACGCCCCCAAATTTCAATATTGTTAAAAAGAATGACTAAATATACCCTTTTTGGAATAAAAAAACAAGCTTTATTCTGACTATTTACAGATAGCCCAGCTCATTTTTTAAATTTCGGATTGAGGGCGCGAATAATATTTTTGTATCCATCCCGCTCAACGAGTTCCCAAGCCCGGGCGTAATCCGGATCGTCTTTCATACGTTCAATCTCGGATTGCAGAGCCTTCTGCCCGAAAAATACAAGAAATATCTGCCGATGAATAGCATGGATCGGAATATGTATCCGCGCGTTCAGTTTTTCTTCCTCGTATTTTCCCATGAGTTTATACCATCGGTTTCGAATAGCCATCCAATTCTCGTTTTCAGATATGATCCGATGAATGAGTTCATGAACGAGAATTTGAAGAAGGGTATTCGTATCCCGCGTTATCGAGAGCGTAAGGGGTTCTGAAAACCAAGACTCATTGCTCGTGATATAGATATAGATGTGAGACTCCCGCCACGGCAATCCGGTAATCTTCGATATTTCTTGCAAAATTTTCTTCTCTATTTTCTGCCATTTTAATTCCAATTTTCTGGTATCTCGGTAAAGCACATCGTTTTTCAAAGGAACTAAGCCCGCCGGCTTAATCAAGTGCTCTTCGTATGTGGGAGAATGATGAAATTGTGTTTTGGGAATCATGATAATTAAGGTCGTGGTGTGGCACCCCCCCAAACGACCGGGTTGGCGACCACAATTTGTTTCCCCCGGAACCGGCGGTACTAGAAGAGCC
>CAZKJF010000004.1:0-8249 GCA_964553025.1 uncultured Candidatus Saccharibacteria bacterium
TGGGTTGCCGTCCCCCCGCGTGGTTCTTTGGTTATGTTTGTGTGGGGGGTGTCTTGTTTTGGGGGGGGGCCCCCCTCGGGCCCCCCCGACGCAACCGGCCCGGCCATATCCTGGCCCTGGCCGAAAATAATTACCGCCAGCGCCAGCAGGATGAGGAGCACAATTACCATCAACCACGAAATCCCCGGCTCGTTGGCCGTTCGGAAATTCTTCGGAGCGGAGCTTCCGGTCAGTTGGATTTCAGGGTCTGCCATACCGCTAGTATATTATTGTAAAAACGCTTTGACAATCTCCGCGTCCGACCACGGAATCTTCCGGTTGCCGGCGACGGCCATCGACACCTCCGAGCCCTTGCCGGTAATGACGACGACATCGCCCGCGGTCGCTAACGCGACCGCGGCACCGATCGCTTCCTTGCGATCCATGATAACGTGGAGGCGCTCGGTCCGGCCGATGCCCTGCTTGATCTGTTCGATGATGGATTCGGGATTTTCTTCGTACGGATCCTCGTCGGTGAGGATAATTTCGTCGGCCAATTCATCGGCGATCTTGCCGAATTCAGGGCGCTTCCATTTGTCGCGCCCCCCGCCCGCCGCGCCCAGGACGGCGATCAGCCGTCCGGTCGCGGCGGGTTTGAGCGCCGCATACACCGCCCGCAAAGAATCGGGCGTATGAGCGTAATCCACGACAACCGCAAACGGACTCTTCTGAATAAATTGCATCCGGCCCGGTATAAAATCAATTTCCTCCAATGCCCGCGCGGCATCGGCAATTGAAACGCCATATAGCGATCCGACCGCAATCGCCGCCAGCGCATTGGCAATATTAAATTCGCGTCCGCCTAAGCGCATGCTCATTTTTATCCCCGCAACCGTGAATTCGGAACGATCGGGCGAAGTTTCATAGCTGTCGCACTTCACATCTCCATCCTTGAGGCCGAACGTTATCTTTTTCTCGGCCGGAATCTTGGCGAACTCGCCCGCATACGGATCTTCAACGTTCAAAACATGATTCCGCCCACACGCCTGAAACAGCTCCTGCTTGGCAGCCAGATAATTTTCGAACGAGCCATGGTTTTCCAGATGCTCGCGGTGGATATTCACGAACACGGCCGTATCGAAGCGAATGCCCAAGTGGCGCATCTGTTTAATGCCCTCGGACGTCACTTCCAGCACCACATACTCGCACTGCGCCCGAACCGCCTCGGCCAAAAATTTCTGAAGCCGGAACCGTCCCGGCATCGTCATCTTGAGCGTGTTCGGCCAGCGCCGATCGCCGATCTGAAATCCCAGCGATCCGATGGCGGCGACTTTCTTGCCGGCGCCTTCCAGAATCTTGGTAATCATGAAAACAGTCGTGGATTTTCCTTTTGTCCCCGTCACGCCGATCACTTTGAGCTTATGCGACGGGAATCCGTGCCGCAAAGCGCCGGCCCGCGCCAGGGTCCGGTGATACGCTGGCTGAAAAAATTCAAACACCGGCTTGGGGATCAGTTTCTTAATCCGATACAAAATTTTATCTAACAAGCTCTCTTGAATCATCTGCGGAATGTTTTATACACAAAATACCAAAACTTCTTGATTGATAGGTCGAAGGAACCGGGATATTCGACCTGGCGGCCGCCCCAGCCGATCTTAAAGCGAGTAACGCCGGGATAGCGGCCCGCGTCGATACCCCAAAAATCGTAGTGCTTCATGCCGTACTTCTTCGCCATCAGCATCGCCTGCCAGTGGAGGAAATACGGGGCCATCATCGGTTTGTATTTCGGGCTGCGATCCATCGCGCCGTGGAGGTAATAGGCGGTATCGCCGTACGCCAGCCAAATCGCGCCGGCGATCGGCGTCCCGTCATGCTCCACAAAAATCGTTTCGGCCGTGACGCCGGGCGTCGAGCATAATTTTTCGTAATAGGATTTCGAGTGCGTCGAAAAATTGTCATGGATAGCCGTATGCTTCAGAAGTTTCCAAAACGCATCGATATCGCTGCCGGCTTTGAACGTAAGATTATATTTTTCGGCGACTTTAATGTTGTAGCGGGTCTTGTGATGCATCGCGCGCAGCAGTTCGTCCTCGCTCCGTTCCAAATCCATGACGACGGTTCGCCGAGGCTGAAGTTCTTTTTTTGATTTCTTGAAGCCGAACTCATGCATCGCTTCGGGAACCTTGTCATCCAGGGGTTCGATTTTAATATAGAAGGAGTTTTGTTCGCGGGCCAGATTTTTGAGATACGCGACGAATTGCGCGATTTCGTTTTTGATCCCGCCCGAAATTTCGTCAAACGAAATTTCGGGCCCGTGGGGAATGTATAGATAATTTTTCCCGAACGGCACGTCGTGCCGGATAATATTAGCTCGGATTTTGCCGTTGTCGAACCGCCAGCCGGGATGTCCGACCGACTTCTGGAATTCCAGCCACTCGGTTGTCTGCAAAAACGATTTCATTATTTTTTCCCTAAAATCTTGAGGGCTTCGCGGACGCGTTCCTGAAGGGTCTCGCCTTTGGCTTCTTTGAGCGCGGCTTTGGCTTCGTTCTGGCTGTAGCCCAGCGCCAAGAGCGCTTCGGTGGCGTGGCCTTCCTGGCCCAGATCGATCCCATCGAGCGTACTGCCCAGGTGATCGACCTTGCCGCGCAGCTCAAGCACGAGCCGCTGGGCGACTTTCGGCCCGATGCCGGAGACTTTTTTCAGATAATCGGCGTCTTCATTGACGACGGCCGCTTTCAAATGCGACGGCTCGACCGAGGCGAGGATATTCATGGCCCCTTTCGGCCCGATGCCGGAGACGGTGGTGAGAATATGAAACAACTCTAAGTCATCGCGCGTGGGAAATCCGTAAAGATCAAACGTACCCTCGCGCATGTTCAACTGGGAGTGAATATGAAGCTTGACTTTGTCCTTGTTTTTTGATAGCATGTTCTGTACCTTGGGGGATACTATAACCCTATACCCTATACCCCCGGCGCACAAAACAGCATATTTATCGCCTACGTGCTCGATAGTTCCTTCAAGGAATGAAATCATAGGTGTAGGATAGCATTCGCATATATAATGTTCAAACTTTCGTCCAAATTCGAGCCGACCGGCGACCAGCCTGAAGCTATCAAAAAACTGGCCAAAGGTTTAAAATCCGGTAAAAAGCACCAGGTGCTTTTAGGCGTTACAGGATCGGGCAAAACGTTCACGATGGCCAAGGTCATCGAACAGCATCAGAAACCGACGCTGGTTATTTCTCACAACAAAACGCTTGCCGCCCAGCTTTACAAAGAATTCAAGGAATTTTTTCCCAACAACGCCGTTCATTATTTCGTCTCCTACTACGACTACTACCAACCGGAAGCATACATTCCTCACACCGATACGTATATTGAAAAGGATTCCAAGATCAACGAAGAGATCGATCGCCTGCGTCACGCAGCGACGCAGGCGATCGTCAGCCGCGACGACGTGATCGTCGTCGCGTCGGTTTCCTGCATCTACAACCTTGGCTCGCCCGAAGACTATAAAAACCTCGGCTTGGAAATCTTCGAAGGCAAGAAGATCACCCCCAACGAAATGGTGCGCAGCTTGATCCGTTTGCAGTACGCCCAGGACATCGAACTCAAGCGCGGCTCATTCCGCAAGACCGCCGACGAGATCGAGATCGTGTCCCCGACCAGCCAGGAAGTGACGCGCGTCACCTTCAAGAACAACGTTGTCGTCAAACTCGCCCGTGCGGCGATCGCCGACCCTGAAGATTTGGAATTGAAAGACCTGCAGTATGAAAAAATCGTCAACGCGATCGTTTTCCCCGCCAAATATTGGATCAGCGGCGACAGCAAGGTCGGCCTCGCCATCGAAAACATCAAGAGCGAGCTCCAGCAGCACGTGAAATATCTCAAGAAGCACGGCAAAGCCCAGGAAGCCGCGCGGCTCCAGGAGAAGACCACCAACGATTTGGAAATGATGCGCCAGACCGGGTATTGCCACGGCATCGAAAATTATTCCCGCCACCTGGATTTCCGCAAAGCGGGCGAACCGCCGTATTCATTGCTTGATTTCTTCAAAGCCAAGGGTGAATTTTTGACCATCATCGACGAATCGCACATCAGCATCCCCCAGCTCCGCTCCATGTTCAACGGCGACAATTCGCGCAAAACTACGCTCGTCAACTACGGCTGGCGCCTGCCGTCGGCCATTGATAACCGGCCGCTGAAATTCCCCGAGTTCCAGGAGCGGATTCAAAAGGCCGTCTACGTTTCTGCCACGCCCGCCGCCTACGAACTTGAAAAATCCGGCAAGAATATCGCCGAACAGCTCATCCGGCCGACGGGTCTGTTGGATCCGACCATAGAAATTCATCCGACCGCCGAACAGATTCCGCACCTGGTCGGCAAAATTCGGGAACGCATCGCGCGTAACGAGCGCGTTATCGTCACGACGCTCACTAAGCGCATGGCCGAAGACCTGTCCGAGCATTTGGCGGACCAGGGTATCAAGGTCAATTATCTTCACTCTGAAATTAAAACCCTTGATCGTCTGAAAATCATCAAGGACTTGCGGCTCGGCCATCACGACGTGCTCGTGGGGGTAAACTTGCTTCGCGAGGGCTTGGACTTGCCCGAAGTTTCGCTCATCGCCATTCTGGACGCCGACAAAGAAGGCTTCCTGCGCAACACGACCACGCTCATTCAAACCATGGGCCGCGCCGCCCGCCACCAGAACGGCCACGTACTTCTGTACGCCGACAAAATTACCCGCTCCATGGACGCCGCCATCAAAGAAACACTCCGCCGCCGCAAAAAGCAAGAACAATACAATAAAGAGAACAACATCACTCCGACGACGATCGTAAAATCGATCGGCGATTTCGATTTGCCGATTTCCAAGAAAGCCGCCGCCCAGCGGTATGGCGAAGGCCAGGCCGAAGTCGTATTCTTCGGCAATGGCTCTCGCGGCAAGGCCGTAAAGCAGCTTGAACGGATGCTGGAACGCGCCATCCGCAAATTTGACTACGAACACGCGATGGTACTGAAGGAGCAGATTCGGAAAATGAAGGCGCAATAGGCGCACATTGACAATAGACATTTTTTAGTTTAATATATGTCTGGGCGAAGGAAAGGCTGATTCGATCCTGGCACTGCCCACGGCGGACGGGCGACGGGCTTTTTGCTTCGTTATAATGACTGTCCCGTCCGCCATTTTTTCTGTTCTTTTCAAGTTTGCTGGGAGAAAATGGAGGCATGCTTTTCTTCAGCAATCCGGCGCGGGGTGCGATTAAGTGGTTGACACGAGGAGTACCGTGCACCCCGCGTCGGAACGTTTTTCATTTTGTGGTGGCGAATGTAGTGATGGTTCGACTGGTTTCTTGCTGCCACAAAATTGTTGGGAGCGATGAGGCGCATGTTTCGAACGTTTTAATACTCTCAACAGTCCTCCCCTGGGCGCGCGAAGCGCGCCCAGGGGACTCTCTCCGAAATTCCAAGTCCATTGGGATTTCGGAGAGGGTAAAGCGCGATCATATGTGTGATTCGATCGAGGACCTGCGTTGATCCCTCATTTGCACCCTGCTTCCGAACGCATCCGCGTTGGAAAGCGAATTGACAACCTGGAAGGAGTTTCACATGAGCAGACTGATCGGTATCCGGCATCGGATCAAGCGAACGACGGAAGGCAAGGAGCGTCCGACCCAAGTGGCCATCAAGGCCAGCGGCGCGATCATGGCGTACGAGCTGGAGTCGGAGCAGGAAGAACTGGATTTCCTGCTCGGCCGCTTGCCAAGCGCCTGGCGCGCCGCCGTGGAAGGCGAAGACCTCTCGGTCTTCCCGCCCCACCACGTGATCAAGAAGAAGGACGCTGACGGCAAGATCGTCGACACCGTTCCGGCAGCCTATGAAGGCTTCCGCGCGGGCGATACGGCGCTGTTCCTGCTCGGCGGATCGGGAGACCGGTTCGCCTCGGCGCTTTCGCGCCGAGGCGAAGAGATCCGATCTCTTGTTTTCCGCATTCCGGCGTACGCTCTCAAGGCCCGCCGGACCGACGAGCAGACCAAGGAAGACGACTCGCTCACGCTCATTTCGATCTTCGAGCAGGAGCCGAGCGCGTTCTACCTTCTCGATCCTGCCGACCGCGATCTGATCGCGGTCAAGGAGTCCTTGTACGCGCGACGCGACGCCCAGAAGGCCCGCATCGCCTGCCAGCAGCGCCTTCGCCAGCGGTTCATCGGGGAGATCTTTCTCTCCGCCGACGGCCGCTTCCCGGAAGGATCCATCGAGGACGCCTGGAACGAACGCAAGGCCAACGACCAGACCCTCCAGCTTCTCATCAAAGAAGAGAAGTACGCCGAGGGCCAGCTCAAGACGGCCGTTCAGAAGATCCCCGTCTGGCAGGAAGTCCTGTCCGGCGTGGAAGGCGTCGGTGAAGTCATCGCGGCCGGCATCATCGGCCCGATCGGTGACGTCCGGCGCTTTGCGACCCAGTGGAAGTTCAACAAGTTCTGCGGGACCCATGTCCTGCTGGACGGACGCTTCCCTCGCCGCCGCGCGCGCGAATACTCGGGATACAATCCCTGGGTTCGCCAATCGCTGTACCTGTTCTCCGGTCAGGCCGAATACCGGCCTGACAGCGTTTGGGGCCAGCGGCTCCTGGAAATCAAGAAGCTGTACCAGGAACAGCACCCCGAACCCGTCACGGTCGAGGTCAACGCCAAGACCGTGAAGAAGTACACTAAGGGCCACATTCGGAAGATGGCCAAGTGGCGGCTTCTGACCGAGTTCGTCCTCTGGCTGTACGGCGAGTGGAAAGGAGTCGCCGAGAAGAACAGCCAGCGGCCCGCGGCCTCCGAACCGGCGGCCTGAACTCCTACCTATTGGCGAAGAGACGAAACAGAGCTTGTCACGATTCTTTGAGTGTCTCTCTGCCAACGTCCCCCTGGGCGCGCGAGCGCGCCCAGGGGGAACTTCTTCGAGATTGCAGGCGCAGGTGGAGATGGTACGATTTCATTGTTGCCTGCATTGGCGGACGGGGCGGTAGAATCATTGTTTCGGGCCGCTTCATGCTCCATCCGCCATCCTTTTGTTCTTTATAACAAGTTTGCTGTGAGAAGCGCGATTGGTTTTGCTTCGAAAGTGGTTATGCTTCTTCATGGCAATCCGGCGCGGGGTGCGAATGGCGTCCTGGCACGAACCAGGAAATGCACCCCGCGCCGGAATCTTTTCGATTTTGTGGCGGCGACTGCGAAGATGCTGCGCTGACTGACTATGCCGCCGCAAAACTGCCAGAGCGAAGATGTCGTTGGTTCGACGGCACGTATCTGCTCTCGGCAGGTACCCCCTTGGCGCGCAACACGCGCCAAGGGGGTTGTTTTTTATTCAAACCCGTGCTATCATATCTCTACTGAAATGCCGATTACGAAATCAGCCAAAAAAGCACTCCGACAGTCCAAAACGCGCCGCACGCGCAATTTAGCTCGCATAAATGACTATAAAGGCGCCATTAAGCAATTCCGCAAGACGCTGGCTGCCGGCGACGCCAAAGCCGCCGCGGCTCTCATCGCCAAAGTCTACCAGACCGTAGATAAGGCCGCCAAACAAGGCGTTATCAAACCCAACAAGGCCTCCCGATTGAAGTCTTCAATCATGCATGCGGTAACCAAGAAGGCCTAACTCCGTATATACCCGCATCCCAACCTAACACCCGCCTTTGGCGGGTGTTAGGTTATTCTTTTGCAACATTCAGCGCTATCCCCAGGGCCGCCAGAAGGGTCATGATGGCCGTGCCGCCATAGCTGATAAAGGGCAGCGGAATGCCCGTCAGCGGCGCCAGACCGGAAATCGCGGCAATATTCACAAAGGCCTGGGACATGATCCAAATATTTACCCCGCTTACATAGAGCCGGCCGAAAGAGTCACGGGTAGTGATTGCGATCCGCGAGAGCATAAAGCCAAGCGTCACAAATAAGAGCAGCGTGAAAATGCCGCCGGCCAGCCCCAGTTCCTCGACAATAATGGCAAAAATGGAATCGCCGATCGGCTCGGGCAGGAAGCCGAGCTTTTGGGTGCTGTTGCCGTAGCCGACACCGAAGAGTCCACCCGAGCCGATCGCGATGGCCGCTTGGTTGACCTGATATGAACTCCCCCGCGGATCACGCTGGGGGTCCAGGAACGTCTTGAGGCGGTCGTGCCCGTACGGCTCGACCGCCCCCAACACCCCGCGCCCCAGCAGACCGATCCCCCCGACGATTCCAAGCGGTTTCCAGCTCACGCCCGCCCCCAAAT
>CAZKJF010000005.1:0-10466 GCA_964553025.1 uncultured Candidatus Saccharibacteria bacterium
GCCGAGATATTTCGGTTGCGAATCGCGGCCATTTTTAGTAGTTCCTATGGCTTTTGTATGCGCCATAGGCCCGATAGCATGGGACCCGACGAGTCAGTACCAGCCTGAAACGCCCTGCCCGACACCATACGCTACAACTTCTGATATGATAGCAAGAATTATCAACTGGGTCAAGGATCATCAATATCACTTATACATTGCTCTCTGCATGCTTCTCATTGCCGGGATTGCTTACAATTTGGGCCGGATTTCGGCCAGCCAGAAGCCCAATATAACCTTCGATCCGAGCGGGGAAGTATTCCAGGCTAATTCCGGGGCTTTGGCTTCTCCTGGAGCCGGAAAAGGACCGATAAGCTCAAACAAGCCGGCCGCAACGGCGGCACCGAAGGACCCGCGCGTGGTAGTTTCCAAGAGCTCCAGTTCCAAAGTCTATCATTATACCTGGTGTTCAGGAGCCAGCCGCATTAAACTGCAAAACCAGCGCTGGTTCGATACCGCCGGCGCCGCCGAAGCGGCGGGCTATACCCTTGCCGGCAATTGCCAACCCTAAAAAGACGTGATATAATGAGCAGGCGAGTGTACTGATCAGGGTTGGCGGATACGCGTAAGGATGAAGGTGGCCAGGCGGCCATCATTCCGGCTGGGTGCAGAACGATTCCCCATCCTATCTGCAACCGGAAACCTCACGCACTCCTTTGGCCGGGGACCAGTATACTCGCGCTTTTTCTTTGTCTTATTTTTAATAATGGAAATCCGAAATATCGCAATTATCGCTCACGTCGACCACGGCAAAACGACCCTGACCGACGCCTTGATGAAACAAACCGGCATGGTAGAGTCGGAATTCACCATGGACAACAATGATATCGAGAAGGAGCGCGGCATCACTATTTACGCCAAAAACGCGGCTCTATTCTACAAAAACACCAAGATCAATATCGTGGACACGCCCGGCCACGCTGACTTCGGTTCCGAAGTGGAGCGCGTACTGCGCTCAATTGATTCAGTATTGCTTGTCGTTGATGCTCAAGAGGGTCCGATGCCTCAAACCAAGTTTGTTCTCAAGAAAGCCCTGGAACTCGGTTTGAAGCCGATCGTGGTTATCAATAAAATCGACAAGCCGGCTGCGGATCCGCACGCGACCCATGAAAAAGTCCTGGAGCTGTTCATCGACCTGGGCGCCAATGACGAGCAGATTGAATTTCCGACCGTCTACGCCGTCGGCCGCTTGGGCGTGGCCAAGCTTGATCTGAAAGACGGGGCCAAAGATTTAACGCCGCTCCTGGATACGATCTTAAAATACGTGCCGCCTGCGCCCGCTGACAGCGGCGCGCCGTTGCGCTTCCAGCCCTTTAATTTAGGCTATGATAACTTTCTGGGCCGTCTTGGCATCGGACGCGTCTGGTACGGCACCGTGCGCAACGGCGACGCCGTATATATTCGCACGCCGGCCGGTGAAACCCGTCAAGGCAAGATCACCAAACTCTTCAGCTTTAAAGGCATGGAGCGTACGGAAACCGACAAAGCGGAAGCCGGCGATATCGTCATGATCGCCGGCATTCCCGACATCTACATCGGGGAGACCGTCTGCTCGACGCCCGACGCCGAGCCGCTTCCCGCGATTCGCGTGGATGAGCCGACAATCTCTTTGAATTTTCTCGTTAACGATTCTCCTTTTGCCGGCAGGGAAGGGAAGTTCGTTACCAGTCGCCAGATTCGCGAGCGTCTGGAACGGGAATTAGAGGTCAATATCGGCCTCCGAGTTGATTTTTCATCTAACGAATTTTTTAAAGTTTATGGCCGCGGAGAACTTCACATTGCCATTCTCTTAGAAAACATGCGCCGCGAAGGCTACGAACTGCAGGTTTCCCAGCCCCAAGTTATTTTTAAAGAAGAGAACGGCCAAAAACTCGAACCCTTCGAAGAAGCAACAATCGACGTACCCGAAGAATCCTCGGGCGTCGTGATTCAAAAACTCCAGAAACGGGCCGGCGTGATGACCAACATGAGCCAGCTGCACGGCAACGTGCGCATGAACTTCGATATTCCGACACGCGGTCTGCTCGGTTTTCGAAATGAATTTATCATCGACACCAAAGGCGAGGGAATACTGGCCAGCCGTTTTGTTGGCTTCAAACCCCATGCCGGTGAGATCAAGAAGCGCTCCGTCGGTTCCATGGTCTCCCAGGAGACCGGCAAAGCTCTGGCGTATGCTCTGGATAACCTCCAGCAGCGCGGCCGATTGTACATCGGCCCGAACACGGAAGTCTACGAAGGCATGGTCATCGGCGACGTTTCCAAAGGCGAAGATATGACCGTCAACCCGATCAAAGGCAAAAAATTAACCAACATGCGTGCTTCGGGCTCGGATGAAAACGTCATGCTCGCTCCGCCGCTGGAATTAACGCTTGAACGGGGATTGGAAATCATGGGCGATGATGAATACCTAGAAATCACTCCGAAAGGGGTCCGGCTGCGCAAGCAATTCCTGACCGAGAATGCCCGCACGAAAGCCGCCCGGTCAGCCGGCAACTAACGAACGTAAAAGCCCCCGCGTCAGCGGGGGCTTTCGGATTTGTCGAGCCATTTGAGTTTATGGCATGTACCGCAGTAGCGATAGCGCATTTGACTGTCCGTAACCGTCGAAGGGCCGTGATAGATAGCAGTCCACCAGCTGCCGCAATATGGACAGCGGCGAAGCTGCAAATAAAACATTCCCACAACCAGGAGAAGCAGGGCAGCGCCCCATACCGGATGGCCGCTGCCAAAGGTGAATGCAGTGGCAACCAAGATCATCATAATCAGAATCGAGGCAACCAAAGAACGGTCGCTTCGCCGCTTTTCTCTGCGCGTCATAGGTGCTGGCTGCATTATGCCAGATATTTTATAAAAATCAAGAGAGACTATTTCGTCGGCGGGAAGTAGTCAAGCCAGTACTGATAGAGCCTGGCTGTAGCTTTGATATCACCGGCGCAATAGATTGCGATGTCGCGGCATTTCTTTTCTTTAAAGAGGCGGTCGACGTCAGCTCCCGATGTGCCGTCGCCTTTGGGGCTTTCGATGCCGAACGCCTGGCACCAAAGGTGAAGAGAACGCTTGAAACGCACGGCTCCGAAATTACAGAGCTTGTCATAGAGATCAAAGTGAGGCCGATCGCCGAAACGATAGCCCATCAAATTGACCGGCGGTTTGATCTTATTCGTCGCCGATCGGATCATCACGTAGGGACAATCGAACGAGTGTCCGTTAAACGTAATAAGCTGATCATACTTGGCGGCAGTTTCCCAAAATTTATTTAAAATCTCCGCTTCGTCGGCGCAGGGCATGTAGGTAATCACGTCGAGCGTTTCTTCCTGCTCGTCGTTCTGACGCTGATAAAACAGACATCCCTTGCCGGAATCCGGGTTCAGGACGCCGATCGCAACAATGCGGCCGGTGAGCGGCGAGAGGCCTAAGCTGTCGCGAACGGCCTGGCGCTCCTCATCAGTCTCGACTTCCTTCATGAGCAATTCCTGGGACGTGCCGTCCAAGCCGTCGAAATCCGAGCCGACCGTTTCAATATCGAAAATGAGTTTAGGCATAGACCCATGATAGCCGAAATGCCGGAAAAGGCAAAAACTGGGCGCCAAGGCCGGAGGGAATTAAAATAAATAATTAATATTAATACCGAGCACAGCCGGAGAGAGGATTGACACCCCGCAAGGGAATAGGACCTGGTAAAAAATAATTATTAAATGAAAAAAATATTTTTTCTAAAAATAACCGAGGGGAGAACCATTCTGGAATCCATAGATAGTCGCACAATGTAGATTATGCGACATATAATCCTTTTGAAAACGGCCGACCGCGAAACTGATATTAAGTAACACCCGTGCACATTATCCGGCTACGAACGACCCCCTATAACCCCCGTAGCGCCGCGGAAGACCTCAGACATGGCTCCTACTACCCCTTTCAGAACTCCCAGCACCAGACCGACGAAACCAAATTGGCTGCTGTGGATCTCATCCAGCGAAACGCTGGAGAGCTTGGCCAAGTCCGCGGCGCTCGGCAAAGCGCCGCCGGTATAAACCTTTTTGACGCGCGGCGTTAAACTATGGATAAAATTAATTTCCGAAAAAATATTTTTTAAATCAATTTCCGGAACGAAAGAGGATGAGCGCGAGGCATCGCCCGTTACTTCATAGCCCAGGGCCGGCACGGCGCTTAAAAATAAACCCAAAAGGGCACTGGTAAAAATCCTCCTGACTCCCCTCGCCTGTGAAACATATTTCACCATATTAGTCATTTTTTGTAAACATCATTTGATCCGACCAGAATAAACGAAATGCTTTCAGAGGCGGCAGAATGGATAAGAGGTATCGCAGATCAACCAGTCCCCTCACCAGCCAGCCGATGAGGCCCGGGAAAGTCGTCGAATTATTTATATGCGCAAAGGAGAATTTCCCGCCGATCGGTGCGATCCAGGCGTCGTAATGCGGGATATAATATTTTTTCTTTCTTTCGCGGAGGTCGGCGAGGATATTGGAAGCAACAACTGAAGCCTGGGCTTTTGCCGTATAGGCGAGGCCGGGAACGGGTTTTTCAGTTTTCGGATCAATATATTCAATTACATCCCCTACCGCAAACGTATGGGGAAAGTTGGGGACTGCGAGCGTACGATCGACCGCGATCTTGCTGCGTTCGGTCAGATGAAGGCCCTTGATCGCTCCGAGCGTGGAGCTGGCTCGGACGCCGGCCGTCCAGATCACCATGGCCCCTGATACGGTCTGGCCGCTTTTTAAGGACACGGAGTCGGCCGTCACCGATTCGATCGTTGAACCGGCCATAACTGCGACGCCTAACTCCGTCAGCCGCGCTATGATCGATGCGCGGTACCGCGCATCGATCATAGGCAGGATTGTCGGCGCGGCTTCAAAGAGCGCCACCGAAAAGGATTTTCGTGGAAGGTCAAGATCGTCTGCGATCCGGCGAGCATATGAAGCAATTTCCGCCGCAAGTTCGACGCCAGCAAAGCCGGCGCCGATCACCAGAAATTTGATCGGCGCCGGCCGTTCGGAATCCCGGAAAGTTCTGAACAGTTCATGCATCTTTTGATTGATCGCCAGCGCGTCTTCGATTGTTTTGAACGGATAGGCGTATTCTCTGACGCCGGAAATTCCGAAATCCGCCGTCTCGCTGCCCAAGCCCAATACGCAATAATCAAAAGGAATTTTGTCGCCGCCTTTGAGCGTCACTTCATGAGCGGCAAGGTCGGCCGCGGCAATTTCGCTTTGGACGACTTCAATATTCTTGCCCGCGAAGATTTCCCGATACGGCACGGCAACCGCACGGCGCAACGGCACATGAAAAACGGTATCGCCCGGCACCGGATAGGCGGAAGCGACTTCATACAAAGAAGGGGTGAACAAGTGGTACGAATTGCGTTCGACAAGAATTACGCGCACCGCTTCCCTGCCCTTCCCTGCCAAATCCAACGCGCAGCGTATTCCTCCGAATCCTCCGCCCAAAATAACGACGGTAATCATAAATTATAAATAATCATTGGGATTAAGCGGCACGCCGATCGGTAGGGTGCCCGAAATTTTACTTGGCTGGGTTCGAAACGTATTGGGCACATACACCATGAAATGCAAATGCGGGCCGGTCGTTAGCCCCGTCGTGCCGACATTGCCGATGATCTCGCCCGTCTTTACGCGCTGGCCGATCGTATTGGCCACGCGCACTGACATGTGTCCGTACACCGTTACCAAGCCGCTGTCATGCTGGATTGCCAGCCATGTGCCATAGGCATAAGGCGCGCTGCCGAAACCGACGACTGTCCCGTCAGCCGGGGCTTTGATCGCGGTACCGTAGGGCGCAGCGATATCCAGCCCGTCGTGAAAGCCGCCCTTGCCGTTATTGCACAATGAGTAGCTCTTGCGAGCGAATGATGTTTCAATGCAGCCGTATTTTTGGGTTACCGTGCCTTTGATCGGCCAGGCGAAAACGCCTGGCCGAGCCGCCGGCAAACTGTTGGGATCGATGGTCTTTCGAAGTTCCTCCTGCAAATTATAGATTTCAACGTTTACTTCTTGCTCCAGCTTCTCTGTTTCCGTAAGCATATCCTGATATTTCGCCTCTTGGCCTTTTGTCGACTTCAATAATGTATTCGTTTCACTTTTGGTCTGATCCAGCGCTGATTTCTGTCCGGCTTGCTGCTGTTTGAATCTTTCCAAATCTTGCTTTTTGCCTTCGAGGGTCTGTTTTTGACCTTCAAGCTGGTCTTTGGCATCGCCAAGGTCGGCGACAAGATCAAGCAAATCGGCATTCACGGAGTGAACATATTCCGCCTGGCGGAGAAAATCGGAAATATTGGCGTTTTTTAAAAGCGAGATAACAAGACTTTCTTTGTCTTGCCGAGCTAAGAATAAGATTGCTTGAGCGATGGACCGTTTTTGAATGTCTATCTTCGTGGATGTCTCGCCGATTGTATCTTGAGTTTTCTCGATTTCGGCGGATGTTTTGTCAATTTGAGCGCCTGTTAATGAAATCTGGTTCTCCAGGTATCTGATCTGGCCGTTTAAATCATTAATTTTGCTCTGCAGCGTCTGGGCTTGAGCTTGGGTGCCGGCGATATTCTGGCGATATTGATCCTGCTGCTTCTGAATTTGTTCGATTTGCGCTTCAAGCTGATCAATCTGTTTCTGAAGATCGGCAATGCGTACATCATCTGCGGCGCCGGCGGCGTGGGCGAAGAGAAAAATTCCGAGTATCAAAATGCCGGACCAGCGGGAGATATTCAGCTGTTGTAATCGTCCCTGCGTCATTTCAAATAATTAAATATGCAATTTCGCGATTGCCGCATCCACGCGTTCGAGCGCCGCGCCTTTGCCGACGGCCAGCGCAACTTGGACGGGATCGGGTGATTTTTCTTTGCCGGTCAAAGCAACCCGGAAAGGCCAATACACCAGTCCCCTGTCACCCAGCTCCGCGGCGGCGGCATCCAATGCGGTTCGCAAGAGAATTTCCGCATCAGCATCTTCCGCCTGCCACGCCTCTAGAATATCTCGGACGGCGGCCAGCGCGCTGGCCGCCGCAGAAAGATCGGCTTTCTTCCATTTCAACAACTCTGCATTGTATTCGGGTTTTTCCCAGAGGTAGGCAAAATCGCGAACGTCGCTCAATTTTTCCAACCGTTCGATGATGATCGACACCGCCACATCTGATATGCCGGGCAAATCTGCTGCGCGCTTGAATTCTTTCGGAGGCAGCTTCTTTATGTATTGCGCGTTAAGCCAATTCAATTTTTGAATGTCGAAAATGGCGCTTGATTTGTGGACTTTGGCCAAATCGAATTCTTCGGTCATGTCTTCTTTGGTCAGCATTTCGACGCTAAAGGTATAACCCAGCGTTCCTAGGAAATTAACGAGCGCTTCAGGCAGATAGTCTTTTTTGAAATCGGTAACCGCCGTGGCGCCGTGGCGCTTGGAGAGCTTGGAGCGGTCGGACGCCAACAGGAGCGGCAGGTGGGCAAATTTCGGGACCGGAAAACCAAGGGCTTCATAAATAAGAATCTGTTTCGGCGTGTTGGAAATATGGTCTTCGCCGCGCAGGACATGCGTAATTTCCATGTCGGCGTCATCGACAACGACGGCGAAATGATACAGCGCATCGGCCGCGGAGCGGCCGATGCTGAAATCCCCCAGCAGCGCTTGTTTGAATTCAACCCGCCCCCGGATTTCATCGTCAAATGAGATAACCCGGTCTGAAGTTTCATCCACGGCCAGCCGGACGATTCCGCCCGCTTCCTTGCCCTTTTCCGAATGTTTATGGCCGCAGACGTGCCGCGGCGGCAGCTTTTCCGCTTCTTGCGCTTTCCGCTCCGCTTCGAGTTCTTCCTGGGTGTGATGGCAATAAAACGCCTTCCCCTCAGTTAAAAGCTTTTCCAGTAACGTCTGATAACGCGGCTGATTGCTGCTGGAATGAGTAATCTCGCCATCCCACGTTAATCCAAGCCATGTCAGGCCTTCGATGATGTTTTGTTCGTATTCTTTGGTTGAACGCTCGCGGTCGGTATCCTCAATGCGAAGATAAAATTTCCCGCCGCACTTGCGGGCGAACAGCCAGTTGTATAAACCGGATTGAGCGGTGCCGACATGGAGAAAGCCCGTCGGGGACGGAGCCAAGCGTACTTTTACGGACATAAAAAAAGTATAGCATATTTTTTCGGCCGTACCAGCGGTTTTTGCACATGGACAAGAGAATTTTATCGTGCTATAGTTTTGGCCAGAACCTTATGACTTCCCTTGCCGCGTTTGTTCAGCGGTCGCCGGCCAAAGGCATTGCCAGCCTGCATCCGTGCGAACACGAATGCCAATATCGATTAACTTACGAGGATTCAGTTCTCGTGTTGTCCTTCAAGGACCTGGCCGTCACCTTGTTCGCCGTGTGGTGTACATTCGGCCTCATGAAGACGCGCTATGCCTGCCATGGCCAGATCAAAACTCTACGGCGCGAGAAAAAAGTGCCGACGTGCGTCGATTGCACCCGAGCCGACGAATTCTATACCGGCCGGACAATATTAGTCTGCCCGACCTGCGAATTCGAAGAACGATTCTGCCAAACTCGCTGAAGCTCCCCGCACCGGGGAGCTGTTATTTTCAATGAAGTTGGTATATCGTATTTTTATGCCTGAAAACCTCGCAAAAAAGGTCTACGTAGTGGAAGCAATTCCTCTCGCCGTTTTACCGCCCAACACGCCCCAGATTTTGAGCTACTATCATGACGAAAAACTTCCCAAAGGCGCGCTGGTTACGATTCCACTGCATCGCCGGTCGGTATCCGCCGTCGTCGTCGGCTCGGAGGAATTGACCAATCGGAAATTGCTCCTGAAAAAATCGGCATTCGAACTCAAAAAACTGTCAGCGGTCACGACCGGCGGGGCGCATATCAGCGAATACCAATTCAAAGGCGCGCTCTGGTTGGCAAATACCTACGTTGCGCCGCTAGGTTTGGCAATGAAAGCCATGCTGCCGCCGTTTTTCGGCAAGAAAAAATATCCGATGAGCGCGGTTCCGGCCCTGCCGGAACCGCGCCGGACGCCGAAGTTCCTGACGATCGTCGCTCGATCCAAAGACATGCTGAATCTGCTCAAGCCGCAGATTGACGATGCGGACGGACAAGTTTTAATTATCGTTCCTGAACTGACGTTCATTCCGAATTTCAAAAAATTCCACCCTGCCGCTGCCGTCATTCATTCTCAAAGCGCGAACGCCGAGTGGTATGCGCTCTGGAAACGCGCCAAAGAAGATTCAAATCTCACCGTCATCGGCACGCGCCAAGCGCTGATTCTGCCTTTTTCAAACCTCAAATTGATCGTTATCATCGATCCGCTTCATGAATTCTACAAATCGGATTTCTCGCCGAAATATCGGACGCTTGATTTTGCCCGGTATACGGCGGGATTACATGGCGCGCGGCTTATCGCCGCTTCGGTTTTACTGGGCACCGAGGCCTATGCCCGCCTTGACCGCGAAGGGTTGATTCCCGAGGTAAAAGACCGGATGGCGGCATGGCCGTTTGCAATTGAACAAATCGATTTGGTTGAACAAATGAAGAATGGAAATCGCGGCGCGTGTATGCCTCCGGCAAAACGCGCCGCGGACGCCGCTGTCCGGGCGGGCAAACGAGTACTGATACTGTCCAGCCGCCGCGGCTATTCCGGAATCCTGGTCTGCCAGAACTGCGGCTGGACCCAGGGTTGCCCGACCTGCGGCACGCCGATGCGGGTTCATCAGGCCTTTGAGCTTGTCCTGGCTTGTCACCGCTGCAATACGACGTTACCGTATCCGCGCACCTGTCCGCAGTGCCATGGCTCGCATGTTCACGGCATCGGACCGGCGGGCAGCCAGAAATTATTCGAAGAAATTCGGCGAGCGATGGATTTTGGGCAAATTGACCGGGCTCCGGTCCTGGTCATCGACGCCGACATCACGAAAAACCAGACCGAGGAAGACGAAATCATGGCCACCGTTCGGAAAAATAAAGCCTCTATCTTGATCGCAACTCAAAAAATATTCAGCTATATCTTTGATGATTCTTTCGATCTTATCATGATCCCCTCATTCGATGCGCTGATTTCCAGCGCGGATTTCCAAACAACGGAACGGCTCTGGTATCAGCTGGAAAAATTGGCCGATTTCAAACCTGAAAAACTGGTCATCCAAAGCTATAACTCCCATCCGGAATTGGAAAAAATCAAAGCTCACGAATACGACGATTTGTATGATGAAGAATTAAAGCTTCGCCGGGCTCTGCACTATCCGCCGTATTCCCGAATCGTCCGGCTGACCTTCAGCCACCATCTGGCCTCGCGTGCGGCCCGGGAGGGCCGCCCGCTCGGCGAAAAAAACAAAAAGACGCGTGTTCATTTAGGGTACCGGGAATTAGTCGAAATCGCGGATGCTTCGCCGTTGTTCGTGCGC
>CAZKJF010000006.1:0-25975 GCA_964553025.1 uncultured Candidatus Saccharibacteria bacterium
GAAAAGCGCATGCAGCAGCAAGCGTAGTTAATTCTCAATGGCTTCACGGCACCTATCCCGATCAGTTGCAATGCAATCTCTCTATGAGTGGGATTTCAAGGGGAAAAACAACTCCCTCCTGGCTGATATTATGGAGCGAAATATCAAAGAATTCGCGGCCGGCCTCGAAGATCCGACATTCATCATTGATCTGATCAAGGGCGTGATCTCGCACGTTTCGGAACTCGATAAAATCATCGAAAAGGCGGCGCCCCAATGGCCGCTCGACCAGATTGCGATCGTAGATCGCAATGTTTTGCGTTTAGGGCTCTACGAACTGCTCTTCGGCAACCGCGACGAAGTGCCGCCCAAGGTCGCTATCAATGAGGCCATTGAATTGGCTAAGTCGTTTGGCGGCGATTCTTCCGGAAAATTTGTGAACGGCGTACTCGGCACCGTCTATCGCGAGATCGGCGAGCCGGGCAAAGACGATGCGCCCAAACGCACGGAATCTTCCCAAAAGGATCCGGCCGCAGAGCCAGAAGGTACGCAATAAATCCTACAGAAGCATAGTCCGCTTAAATTTTTGTTTGGCAATAGCCAAGCGGAACGTTCGGAGCCGGGTAGGCGAGATAGAGCAAAAATTCCAGCAGGAATTTTATGCGGTTCCGCGGGTTATTGCCAAACGGAATTATGGATACCTCGAAACTAGAAGCAAAAATCGAAGTGGCGTTCAAAAACAAGGACCTGTTGCTCCAGGCGTTGACGCATCGGTCGTATTTGAACGAGAACCCGTCGTGGCGTTTAGACCATAACGAGCGTCTGGAATTCCTCGGCGACGCGGTTCTGGAACTTGTCGTGACCGAATATTTGTACAATAACTACGCTAATCCCGAAGGGGAATTGACCAACTGGCGCGCGGCCCTAGTAAACGCGGTTATGCTCGCCCAGATCTCCACTCAATTTGATTTGAACGATTTCATGCTTCTCTCTCGCGGCGAGGCCAAGGACACGGGCCGGGCGCGCCAATATATTCTCGCTAATGCCATGGAAGCCGTGATCGGCGCGATTTATCTGGATCAGGGCTATCAAGCGGCCGATGCGTTTATCAAGAAATTTGTCCTGACCGAACTGTCGCGCATTATTGAAAAGCGTTTGTACCGTGACGCCAAGAGCCGATTCCAGGAGGAGGCCCAGGAGCGCGTCGGTATTACGCCGAACTATGAAGTGATTGACGAATGGGGGCCGGATCATGCCCGGAATTTTAAAGTGGGCGTGTATTTGGACAAAGAATTGATTGCCGAAGGGGAAGGCCAATCCAAACAAGAAGCGCAGCAAAACGCCGCTGACGCGGCGCTCCAAAGGAAGGGCTGGTAATTACTTGCGCGGAAAGTAAATATTCAGTATCGTGTGCCCAGTTCTTATGGCTCTGAAGCGGCCGATTGCTCCATGCGACGCGAAAGCTCTGCGCGAGTATTTTGAAAAGCGTTTTTCTCGCTATTCCCGAACTCTTGCAGAGGAGCTTATTGCATACGGCGACCAAGTTTTTGAAAGCGATCGCTGGTATCTGAAGATTCTGGCTGGAATCCTTATTTTCCCGCTCGGGCTGTTCTTTTTGGTCTATAATAAGCTGACCTTCGGCCGATTCCTGTAATCGGCTTGCTTTTTTATAAGATTTGTAATACAATATTTAGGCAATGTTAGTTATGCGTCTACAACGAATCGGCAAGCGCGGACAGGCATATTTTCGCATTGTCGTTACCGAACACACCAAGAAACCTAAGGGTGAATTTTTAGAATTGCTCGGCTCTTATGATCCGCATAAGAAAGAGCTCAAGGTCAAGAAAGACCGCATCCAGTATTGGCTCGAAAAAGGCGTCCAGGCCTCGCCGACCGTCAACAATCTCCTGGTTAACAAGAACATTATTTCGGCAACCAAGAAGCAGAGCTGGAAAGCTCGCGCTACCAAGAAAGCCGCGCCGGCTCCAGCCGCCGCGCCTGCGGCGGAAGCTCCGGCCGAACAGCCGGCCACCTAAACCAAACGGCCCCGCTTTGCGGGGCCGTTTGGTTCTGATATTGTTTTCCCATGCGCATCATTCAGATCGACCTTGCTAAGGACTACTCCTGGGCCGTTCAGGAAGCCGTCGGTATTCTCTCCCAAGGTGGCACCATTATCTATCCGACCGACACCGTCTATGGCGTGGGCTGTAACGCCTTGGATGAATTTGCCGTCCGCCGGATTTTTCAGGTCAAACAGCGAAGTTCCAAGCCGCTGCCCATTCTGGCTCGGAATCTGAAATGGGTCGAGGAACTGGCCTATCTGAACGATATGCAGCGCCGCCTCGCCGAGCGGTTCTGGCCCGGCAAATTCACCCTTGTGCTGCCCAAGCGCGAGATTATTCCGCCGGTCGTGACGACCGGCCTGCCGAGCGTCGGTATTCGCGTCGCCGATCATCCGTTTACCGATGCGCTATTGGGCGCGTTCGGCTATCCGCTCGTGGCCACGTCCGCCAATCTTTCAGGTGAGGAGGCAACGGGGGACATCAACAAAGTCATCCGCACCTTCAGTGCGCCGGGCATGCAGCGGCCGGACCTGGTAATCGATGCCGGCGTTCTGCCGCCGTCCAACCCTTCGGTCATCATCGACTGCTCGACTGACAAGCCCAAAATCCTGCGGGTCGGGCCGTCCCGGCCCGATGAGCTGCTCAAGCTCATGGAGCTTGAGCAGCTCATCCAGGAAGCTCCGGCCAAAAAACGCTGATCTGTTGCGTTTCAGCCCGCTTGGGGCGATAATGGAAAAGATGAATATACTCCAGGCGATCGTTCTCGGCATTGTCGAAGGCGTCACCGAATTTCTGCCCGTCTCCTCGACGGGCCATTTGATTGCCGCCGCGCGGCTGATGGGTCTGGGCTCCAGCGATTTTTTGAAAACGTTCGAGGTCGCGATCCAAAGCACAGCGATCCTCGCGGTCGTGATTCTTTTTTGGAAACGGCTTTGGTCCGGCCTGCGGATGATCCGCCATTTGTTCTGGGCGTTCCTGCCGACGGCGGTGATCGGCGTTTTGGTGTATCCGCTTGTCCGCGGTTTTCTCGATGATTATCACCTGGTCATCTGGACGCTGATCGGGGGCGGCGTCCTGATCATCCTGTTTGAGCGGGCGTTTCCTTTCGCCCGGACCGGCTCGGTAACTTCCGGCAACGCGTTCGTTGTTGGCTTGGCCCAGACGCTGGCTTTTATCCCCGGCGTATCTCGCTCGGCCGCGACCATCATCGCCGGCTCCGTGGCCGGAATTTCCCGCGCGGCGATCGTCGAGTTCACGTTCCTTCTGGCCATTCCGACCATGTTCGCGGCTACGGGTTATGACGCATACAAAAACCGCGCCCTCTTTGCGGGCGCCAACCTCGAGTTGCTGGCCGTCGGCGGCATCGCGGCTTTTATCTCCGCTCTAATCGTCGCCAAATGGTTCCTCCGCTACGCCTTGCAGCATCGGCTTACTTCGTTCGGAATCTACCGTATTCTCGCAGGCGTGCTGCTTCTCTTCTTGCTGTAATTTCTGTCAGCTTTCCAGTAATTTCAAAAGCGCTTCTTCTGATTTACGCGGGTTCTTTTTAATTTTATTTTTTCTGCTCGCGATAATTTAATCAATGCCTCTTATTTTTAAGCCTCTTAGTTCTGTTTTGGTGCCCAGGGTGGGACTCGAACCCACACGACCGTGAGGTCACGCGATTTTGAGTCGCGCGCGTAAACCAATTCCGCCACCTGGGCAATGTACGCTAAACTTAGGCAATTCTAGCACTTCTGTGCAGTCTTTTCAACCGGTTATCAATTGAAATATTTTGTAGAATGTATACACTGGAAGTAGGTAACATTCCACTCGATGGCGCGAATTATCACCGTTTGCAATGCAAAAGGAGGCGTCGGCAAGACCACTACTACTTTGAACTTGGCCGCATTTCTGGCGGCAATGGGGAAGTACGTCCTGGTCGTGGACATGGATCCGCAAGCCAACGCAACAACCGGCATCGGCATCCAAGTCGACGAGGAGCATCCTTCCGTCTATCATTCAATTGTCAGCGATCAGAACCCCGTTCCGGCGCTCAAGAAAACGGCGATCTTCGGTTTTGACGTCCTGCCGGCTTCCCAGAACTTGGCCGGCGCGAATGTCGAGTTGGTTTCGATGGAGGAGCGGGAACTTCGGCTCAAGCGCGTGCTCGACAATCTCCGCATGAACTATGATTTCATTCTCATCGACTGCCCGCCCTCGCTCGGCTTGCTCACGGTTAATGCGTTAGCTGCCGGCGAACAGGTAATTATCCCAGTTCAATGCGAATATTACGCGCTGGAAGGCCTGGGTCAGCTGTTGAGCACCATTGAGCTGGTCCGCCAAGGCTTGAACCCGGATTTGCAAGTCCTGGGCGTAGTGCTTACAATGTATGATAAGAGGAATCAGCTGGCCAATCAGGTTATGAATGAAGTGCACAAGAATTTCCCGGGCCGGATTTTCAATGCCGTCATCCCGCGCACGATTTCTCTGGCGGAAGCGCCGAGTTTCGGCAAAACGATCCTCCAATTCGATCCTAATTCCAAAGCCGCCCGCGCCTATCGCCAGCTGGCGGAGGAGGTAATCAACTACAGCCATCACGGCATTCATTTGAATTAATAACCATGAGCATGAACGGCAAAAAATTATTCGGACTCGGCAAAGGACTCGGTTCTTTGATTCCGGCGAGCACACAGATGCAGCCGCCCGCGGCCGCCAAAGAGAACATTTTCTACGTCGAAGTCGCCAAAATTGCGACCAACCCCGACCAGCCCCGCCGTGATTTTGATCAGGAGGCCCTCAAAGAACTCTCCGGTTCGATCCGCAAGTACGGCGTCCTGCAGCCGCTCCTGGTTTCCAAAGTCGAAGTCTCCAGCCCGCGCGGCATGGACGTCTCGTACCAGTTAATTGCCGGCGAACGCCGCCTCCGCGCCGCCAAAATGGCGGGCTTGCCGCATGTTCCCGTCATTATTCGCGATGATTTCAAGAAAGACCGGGAACGCCTGGAAGTGGCCCTCATCGAAAACATCCAGCGCGAGGACTTGAACCCGCTTGAAGAAGCCGAGGCATACTTAAAACTCCAGAAAGAATTCGGGTTGACGCATCGCGAAATCGCTGACAAGGTCAACAAATCCCGCGAGGCCGTGTCCAATACCGTCCGTTTGGTCGGATTGCCGGATGACATCCGCGAATCGCTCCGCGAAGGCAAGATCAGCCGCAGCCAGGGCCGGGCGTTGCTGGCGTTCAACGATCCCGCCAAACAGCGCAATATGTATGAACAGATTTTGAGCGGCAAAGTTACGACCAGAGAAGTCGAAAGTACCGGTTCCCAGACCAGCGGTACGCGTCGAGTTCGCCACCAGGATTCCCGCTATGTCGAACTCGAGAAAAATCTTGCCGAAACGCTCGACACGCATGTCCAAATTCAGGGCGTCGCATCCGCCGGCGGCAAGATCATCATTAAATTCGCCGATCTCCAACATCTCAACAAAATCGCGAAGTCGATTATTGACTAAGAATACCCGAACAGTCCCCAGAGGGAACGTTCGGAGACGGGTAGCCGAGAAAGAGCAAAAATTCCAGCAGGAATTTTATGCGGCTTCCGAAGGGGACTGTTCGGGTGCTTCAGCGTCTTTTTTCTTGCCGTATTTTTTGGCGCCGCGGGGCTTGGGCGGGTTTGCTTTCCATTTTTCCAGAGCCTCCTGAAGCTGGGCCTCGCTCTCGGGTTTGGCGCTCATGATGAAATTGCAATCCGGCCAGCGAGAGCAGGCATAGAAAGGCTTGCCGCGGCCGCGCGATTTCTTCTCGACGATATCGCCGGTTTGACAATTGGGGCACTTGAAACCCGTCTTATTGAGGATTTTTCGGATGCCTTTGCAGGTCGGATAGTCAACGCAGCCAAGGAAATAACCGAAGCGTCCGCGCTTAACCGCCATCGGCTTGCCGCAGATGGGGCAACGTTCATCTTTGGTTTTTTCTTCCAGTTCTTTGATCTTGGCGGCTTCTTCGGGCAAGGGCTGGGTGATTTTCGGATCGTCGGGGCAGACGAGGAATTTTCCGAAGCGCCCGAATTTTATAATCATCATCTTGCCGCAGTGCGCGCACGGCACGTCGGAAACTTCGGTTAATTTCTCGACGCTTTCGACTTTTTCGGCGAGGTTCTTGCTGAACGGCTCATAGAATTCTCGAATGACGGGGACCCAGGCAATCTTGCCTTCGGCGATTTCGTCGAATTCTTCTTCGATGTGGGAAGTGAAATTAATATCAATGACTTCGGGAAAATGCTCAACGAGCATGTCGTTCACCAGAAAACCAATCTCCGTCGGCTTGTATTTCTTGTCTTCTTTCTCGACGTAGCCGCGGTCTTGGATGGTGGCGAGCGTGGGCGCGTAGGTGGACGGGCGGCCGACGCCGGCGGCTTCAAGCGTTTTGACAAGCGTAGCGTCGGTATAGCGGGCGGGAGGCTCGGTGAAGTGCTGGTCTTTCAGAAGTTCCAAGAACTTGAGCAGTTCTTTGGCCTGTAATTCCGGCAGCTGGCCGTCTTCGTATTCTTCGGCGTCGCTTTGCTCGCCTTCATCGCGCGTTTCAGTGTAGACGCGGATGAAGCCGTCGAATTTTACGACTTGGCCGTTGGCGCGAAAGGCATACTTGTCGCCGGCGCCGATATCTACGGCAGTTTGATCAAGCACTGCGGCCTGCATTTGGCAGGCGAGGGTGCGCTTCCAGATGAGATCGTATAATTTACGCTGGCCGGGATCCATTGCGGCAGGCAAAGAATCAGGCAGGCGCGAAAGATCAGTCGGGCGGATCGCTTCATGCGCTTCTTGGGCGCCCTTGGATTTGTTTTGGTAAAATCGCGGAGATTCCAGCGTATATTCCGGCCCGAATTGGTCGCGAATGACGTCTTGAGCTTGAGCCAAAGCGATTGAAGAAATGTTCAAGCTATCGGTGCGCATGTATGTGATGATGCCGGTCTCATACAATTTCTGGGCTAGAGTCATGGTTTGTTTGGCCGAGAAGCCGAGTTTGCGCGAGGCTTCCTGCTGGAGCGTGGAAGTGGTAAATGGCGCTGCCGGGTTGCGGCGGACTTCTTTTTTGGTCACTTCAAGAACCGTGTAGGCGGCGCCGGCCAGTTCATCGGTGATTTGCTTGGCTTGGGCGGCGTCTTTGACGGCCAAGCGATCCAGAACTTTGTCGCCGATTTTGACGAGGCGGGCTTTGAATGTCTTGTCTTCGTTTTCTTTCGCGAGAACGGCTTCGATTGACCAGTATTCCTGGGGGACGAATTTTTGAATTTCCCGCTCGCGTTCGACGATGAGGCGGACGGCGACGCTTTGGACGCGTCCGGCCGACAGGCCGGACCGGACTTTTTTCCAGAGGAACGGCGAAAGCTTGTAGCCGACAAGGCGATCAAGAATGCGGCGGGCCTGCTGGGCGTCAACCAGGTGTTCATCAATGCCGCGGGGATTGGCGATCGCTTCTTCAATCGCCGGCTTGGTGATTTCATGGAATACGACCCGCTCGACTTTTTTGGACGTAATCGGCCCGTCCAGACCTAGAGCCTGCGAGAGGTGCCAGGCGATCGCTTCGCCTTCGCGGTCAGGGTCGGTGGCGAGAATGACGTGGTCGGCTTGTTTGGCGTCGGCCTTGAGTTCGGTTACGATTTTCTTGGCTTTGGCCGGGACGAGGTATTTGGGTTCGAAACCATGATCGACATCAATGCCAAGTTTGGACTTAGGTAAATCGCGGATGTGGCCAAACGAAGATTTGACGACATAGTCGCCCTTGAGGAATTTTGAAATTGTTTTTGCCTTGGTTGGCGACTCTACGATGATTAAATCAGGCATTAGATTGGTAGGTGCCGTCGTCCGCGCGGCGGACGAGGCCTTTGATTTCCATTACGGATAATGCGGCAAGAACACGGGACGCTTCCTGGCCCGAACCCTCGATGATCGAATCGGCGGCCAAGGGGCCATTGGTATGCAGTATACCAAGAATCGCTTGCTCCGTTGGATTGGCTGTGGACACCGCCGGTTTGTCCAGTGGCAGCGCATCGTATGTTTTTAGGATATCCTCGGCATTGGATACAAGCGCGGCGCCATGCCGAATGAGCCAGTTTGTGCCCCGTGATAGCGGAGAAAAAATACTGCCGGGAACTGCGAATACGTCTCGGTTTTGATCCAGCGCGCTCTGGGCGGTTACCAGCGACCCGCTGCCCTCGGCCGCTTCGATTACCAAGACGCCTCGGGAAATGCCGCTGATGATGCGGTCCCGCACCGCAAAATTACTGGCGAAGACGCGGTCGCCATCGCCGTATTCGGAGACCAGGAGCCCGCCGGATTCAAGAATCCGGCGGGCGAGCGCGGCATTGGTTTTCGGACTGGGATCGGAGACCGGTCCGCCCAGAACGGCGATTGCGCGGCCGCCGGCGTCGAGCGCCGCCTGATGGGCAGCCGCATCGGCGCCGATGGCCAGGCCGCTGACGATGACGCAATGGCCGGCCGCGGCCGGCACAATACGCCGGATCGCTTCCTGCCCGTAGCTTGTTAATTTGCGGGTGCCGACGACGGCAAAACAAAACTGATTCAGAAGAGCCAGGTCGCCGCGGCAATACAATTGCCGCGGCGGATCGGCGATCTGGCGCAGCAGTTCGGGGTATTCCGGCGATTCAAGCGTTATCTTCCGTATCGGGTGCATATACTACTATATATGACTGGTAAAAATCAAATCTGCGTGCTATGCTCGACTCATTCATCTATCCTACCACAACATGCATTTATCCGTTATCATTCCCGCCAAGAACGAAGAAAAAACAATCCGAAAAACCGTTGAATCCGTCTTCGCTCATTGCTCCGCCAAGGGCTGGGACCATGAGATTATCGTTGTGGCCAATAACAGCACTGACAATACCGCTGCCGTCGTGAACGAAGCCGCCGCGTCCATGCCGTCCGTCCGCCTCATTGAATATCACGGCCATCCCGGCAAGGGCTACGCTGTCCGGACTGGAATGCTGGGAGCTCGTGGCGATTTTCGCCTGTTCATGGATGCCGACAATTCCACGACGATTGATAACGTCGATGTGATGCTGCCGTTTTTCAAAGACGGATACGACGTCGTAATCGCTTCGATCGCGATCGAGGGCTCAACCGTGGCTAGCGGATCGGAACCGGCGTGGCGCCGCCTGTTCGGCAAGCTGGGCAATCTCTGGATTCAGATTTTTGCGGTGCCGGGCATTTGGGATACCCAGCGGGGATTCAAAATCGTAACGGCAAACGCGGCGGAAGATATTTTCTCGGCTGCTAAGATCGACGGCTGGGGCTTCGATGTTGAAATGCTGGCTTTGGCCCGCAAGTTCAAGCATAAAATTAAAGAAGTTCCGATTCATTGGAAGAACGACGGGAGCCAGACCAAGGTCGGTTTGTCCGCCTATATTCAAGTCTTGAAAGACACGCTTCGCGTCCGCTGGTATCTGCTGACGCGCGCGTATTCCCGCCATGCTTAACGAATTCCGCCAAGACCCCGTATCGGGCGAATGGGTGCTGTTCGCGACCCAGCGCGCCCGCAAACCCGCGCCGTCGACGGCGAGCATGCTGAAAATGGACAAAGAGTCCTGCCCCTTTGAAAATCCCCAAGAGAAAGGCAACGAAGCTCCGCTTCTGATTTTTTCTCACGGCAAGCAGGCAGCCGACCTCACTGATTGGACGACGCAGGTTTTTCGGAATAAATTTCCGGCTTTGCAATACGGCATCTGCGGGCCGATCAGCGTCGGGCCGCTGTTTTCAACGGCTGTTGGCTACGGATTCCATGAATTGGTCGTGACGCGCGACCATGACCGCCATTTCTCATCGTTCACCGCCGCGGAGACAGCCGAAGTCCTAACCGTGTATCGCGAACGGTATCGCGCCATTGCAACCGACCAGTGCGGGGACTATATCGCCATTTTCCATAACCACGGCTATCTGGCCGGAGCGAGCGTGTATCATAACCATTCCCAAATTATTTCGGTGCCCTTCGTGCCGCCGATGATCGTCCGTGATATTGACCGGGCCGGGGCGTATTTCAGAACCAGCGGCACGCGAATCCACGAATCAGTCTTGGCGCAGGAATTGCAGGAGGGAAAGCGGGTGGTGTTTCAGAATGACCGATTTGCGGCAATTTGTTCATATACCAGCCGCGTCCCGTACGAGATCCGAATCTATCCCAAGTACCATCAGCCGTATTTTGCTGATATTTCCGATGCGGATGTGACCGCCTGCGGCGAAGTTTTGCAAACCGCGCTGGCGCGTTTGGACAAAGTTACTGGCAACGCCGATTACACGTTCTTGGTTCACACGGCGCCGCCGGGGGAAGCAAAGCCTGAATATGACGCATTTCGCTGGCATATTGAAATCATCCCGCGCGTGACGATGCCAGCGGGTTTTGAAACCTCTACCAACGTGTATATTAATGTCGTCGATCCCGATCAAGCCGCGGAAGAATTAAGAACCGCAACCGTATGATTCTCGATGCGCTCGCTCAAACCGTATTGACCGCGATCCAGGCCACCGGCTATCTGGGGTTGTTTCTGTTTTCACTCGTGGAAAGCGCGGCGATACCCATTCCGTCTGAAGTAGTGCTGCCGTTCTCCGGATTTTTGGCGGCAGCCGGCACATTCCATATTGGGACCGTGATTTTGGTGGCGACAGTGGCTAATGTGGCCGGTTCACTGATTCTGTACGCCATCGGCCGCTCCGGCGGCCGATGGCTCGTCGAGCGCTACGGCCGCTATGTATTCATTCATGTCCATGATCTCCATCGGGCCGACCAATGGTATCAAAAACACGGTCCGGCGACGGTGTTTTGGTCGCGCTTGCTGCCGGCCGTCCGCACTTTCAGTTCGCTTCCGGCTGGCGTCGCGCGGATGCGCATCCGCTATTTTGTTCTTTATACGACGATCGGTTCGGCCATTTGGAACGGCGTCCTGGCCGGGATCGGTTTTAAAGCCGGCGAGAACTGGGATTTGCTCCACGGGTATTTCCAAAAATTCGACATCGGAATCGGCGCGGCCATTATTATTCTCATTTTATGGTTCATCATGCGCCAGCGCCACGCCCATCATGATCATGTCCAATAAAAAATACGTCATCGGAAACTGGAAAGCGCTGCCAAACAGCCAAGCTGAAGTGGACCAGATTTTAGATTTCCTTTCTGAACATCTTCCATCAGGTGACACAGAGACTTCCATTGTCGTATGTCCGCCCTTTGTATACCTCGAAGAAGTTTCCAAAATACTTGCCACCACTTCATTGGGGACGCGAGTGGAGTTAGGTGCTCAAGATATTGCCTTGAGCGATGAACCGAGCCAGACCGGCGAAGTGACCGGGGAGCAATTGGCTCGTTTGGGCGTGCGCTACGTTATCATCGGCCATTCCGATCGGCGCTGGAAGCTGGGCGAGTCCGATGAAATTACCAATGCGAAATTGCGCATGGCGCTTCAGCATAATCTCACGCCGATTGTGTGCATCGGTGAACGTGTCCGCGAGGGAAATTTTGGAAAAGATATTATTGATCAAATTGATGCAACATTCGCAGGTGCTTCTTCGGATCAGATTCAATCATGCGTGATTGCGTATGAGCCGGTCTGGGCAATCAGTACCAATCCGGGTGCAAAACCTGATACGCCCGAGTCTGCGCAACAATCGATTCAAATTATTCGCGATCATCTCAAGAGCGATATCCGCATGCTCTACGGCGGTTCCGTGAACCCCAAAAACGCAGAAGCGTTTTTGGGGTTGCCAAACGCCTCCGGCGTCCTGGTTGGCGGTGCCAGTGTCCGTCCCGAGGATTTCCTTCAGATTATCCGAGCCGCAATGTAAAAGCCGCCGGCGTTAGCCGGCGGCGGAAGCGGCGCTGAACAGTTCCAGCGCCGCTTGTACGTACCGTTTCGTTTCTTTCAGATGGAGCGTGTCGTCCGAGGGCCGGCGACGCCGGCCCTCGGCATCGATACTTATATTCGGAAATTCTTCAGCGATCTCGCGGACGACATCAAGTGTATCGGCGCAGAGACCGCCGGCAACCCCCAGTTTGTCCCCGACGATGATTTGAAGCGGTGACAGAAATGCTTTGGCAAAATCGGTGCTGAACAACTTGCCGGTTCCACCGCTGACATCGATCAGGAATTTATCGACCAGATGGTCGTATTCCTGGACTTTTTCGGCGATTCTTTCGGGATCATTGTGAAGCATGTGCATGGCGGTTGGCCCGATCTGAAGGATGATTTTCAGTTTGGAATGCCGGCTTCGGAGCGCGTATATTCCCGCCCTTGAAGGCCAGGCGATATTTAATTGCAGCGCATCAGTATTGTATCCCGTACGTGCAAGCGTCTCGTCAATGGTTCTGGCAAAATTTTCTCGATTGGGCGTGTGATAATGGATTGCCGAAAATACCCTGTGGCAGCGTTGCAGCTTACTAATTGCCTGGATCAGTTCATAGAATCGCCCTGCGGACGGATAACGATTCGGATATTTGTTCGGCTCTCCACACAGTGTTTTATCGCTGGCGAGGATGCCAAGCATGAGCGGCCGCGAAGGAACAAAGCCGGCTGTTTCGCCGATGATCTCAATTTCTTCCGTGGTCATGAATCCGGTGACGCCGATATAGGGTAGCATTGTCAGAGGCCTGGCCCCATGCTATACCAGCGCGGCTGGTTGTCAATGTGACGAAATATTTTTTTTCCTGTAGGATATGGAATATGAAAAACGTCCGTGAATTCACCGATCTGAAAGGCAAAAAAGTTCTCTTGCGCGCGGACTTTGACGTGCCGGTCTCGGAGAAAGGCGAGATCCAGGAACCGTTCCGGATCAAAAAGCAGAAAGAAATGCTGGGTTGGCTGACCGCGCGCGGAGCGCGCGTGGTCATGGCTGCCCACATTGCCAGCGTAAAAAGCTTCGCTGGTCTGGTGCCGCAACTGCACATGCTTCTGGGCGCCGAGTTTAATTTTTTGAAATCGATTGAGGAAATTCCTGCGTGGCAGAACGGCTCCGGCTCCGTTGCGTTGCTGGAAAATGTCCGCCAGAATGAAGGCGAGGAAAAGAACGATCCCGGATTCGCCGCCCGGCTGGCCGGAGGATTCGATCTGTACGTGGACAATGCGTTCGCGGTGGCGCATCGCAATCACGCTTCGGTTTCGGCGATCGCGGCCTTTTTGCCCAGCTTTGCGGGCCTGCTCCTTGAAAGCGAGATAAAAGAACTCTCGGGCGTCGTTGATGCGCCTGCTACAGGCAAAGTCATCGTTATGGGCGGGGCGAAAGCGTCGACCAAAGTGCCCGTCATCAAGCATCTGATCGACGTCTCGGAAAAAATCCTAGTCGGCGGCGTTATAGCTAATGACATCCTTAAAGAAAAAGGCCAGGACATGGGCAGTTCAGTTGTTGACGCCGACGCTCATGAGTTGCTGGCGGGCCTGGACCTGAACGATTCCCGGCTGGTTATTCCTTCCGATTTTATCGTCTTTGACAATAAAATTTTGGATATCGGCGACGCCACCATGCGCGCCTATATGGCGAACATCGAATCGGCCAAGCTCATCGTTTGGAACGGACCGATGGGCTTGTTCGAAAACAAGGCGTTCGCGCGCGGCACCGAAGTAATCGCCGAGGCCATCGCCAAATCCTCGGCCCGCAAGATCGTGGGCGGCGGCGATACCGTTTCGGCCTTGGGCCAGTTTAGTTTGCTTGATGCGTTTCTAAACAATGCTGCCGCATTCGTTTCTACCGGCGGCGGGGCCATGCTTGCGTTTTTGGCGGGCGAACAGCTGCCAGCTTTGAAAGCGCTTGGCTATTATGACTGATCGATCTTCCAAGAAAACAGTCGTATTCTATCACGCCCAGTGCCTGGACGGGTTCAGCGCGGCCTGGGCCGCCTGGAAAAAGTTTGGCTCCGCCGCGGACTATATACCGCTTTCGTACGGACTCCCGATTCCCATTGAACCGGCCGGCGCCGATGTGATCTTTGTCGATTTTTTGCCGAAAGAGGAAGCGGTTTTGAACGCCATCGTCCGCAATAACGCATCAGTCATCGCTATCGATCACCACAAAACAAATGCGGAAAAAATAAAGGCGGTGCCGACGCATTCGTTCGATCTGGCAAAATCCGGCGCCGTGCTGGCGTGGGAATTTTTTCATCCCGGAGAACCTGTACCGAGACTGCTTCGCCATGTGCAGGATATGGATATTTGGCAGTGGAAGCTCGAAAATTCCGAACAGATCGTTTCATACCTTGATCTGGTGCCGATGACGTTTGAAAATTGGAGCGACTTGGTTGATAGGATCGAAAATGACTCTGCCCGGTCGGAAATTATCGCGCAGGGCGCCTTGCTTTTGAAGTATCAAGACAAATTAATCGATGAAATTATCAAACACAATGTCCAGCCGGTTGAATTTGAAGGTTACCGGACTTCAGCGGTCAATTCTTCGGTATTCTCTTCTCATATCGGCGCCCGGTTATCGCGCGCCAAGCCGCCAATCGCGATTATTTGGCAGCAGCGATCGGGAATCACGACTGTCAGCTTGCGGTCCGACGGGAGCGTTGATTGCGGCGCGCTTGCCGCGAAATACGGCGGAGGCGGGCATGTCGGCGCGGCGGGGTTTGAATTAGCATTCAGTGCACCGGTGCCGTGGAAAATTATCAAAACCGATGAAACATAAATACATTATCCATACGGATGGCGGCGCGCGGGGGAATCCCGGTCCGGCCGCAGTCGGCTATGTGATCGAAGGGCCGGACATTGCGCGCGTTGAAAAGGGAGAATACGCGGGCGAGACGACTAACAACGAAGTTGAGTACCGCGCTCCGATTGCGGCCTTGAAAAAATTAAAGGGTCTCATCGGCAGCGACAAGGCCGCAGAATCCGAAGTTGAGATCTACGTGGACAGCGAGCTGGTCGCCAAGCAGATGAACAAAGAATACAAGATCAAACACGGCGGTCTGCGGGAGTTATTCATGGAGCTTTGGAATCTGACGATTGATTTCGGTTCGGTGACATTCTATCATGTCCTGCGGGGCAAGAATTCGGATGCTGATCGGCTCGTGAACGAAGCGCTCGACCGGGAAGGCAGCAAGCTGCCGCTCTAGGAATAATCGCCCGGATGTGGTATACTAGACGGCGGTACGTCAGATAGTCGCTGGCGCTCTGCGCCAGAGGAAAGTCCGGGCACTACCGCCGGTTTCGGCGGAGAACGGTAGCGGGTAACCCCCGTCCGTGGCAACGCGAGAGGTGCGAACAGAGACGTCTGGGCCCGAAAGGGCCGGAAAGCTAAACCCTGTGCGATTGACTCGATCAACCGCTAACAGCTTAGTTTCCATCGAGGGCTGAAGATGGAAAGTGAAACGCGCTAAATCCTTACTGGAGTGCAAGGCCAAACTCGGTGATCGTACGATCACCGAAGGAACGTAGGCCGCTTGAGGCGCGCAGCAATGCGCGTCCCAGATAAATGATTATCTCGGCTGTCATCCGACAGTCCAGACAGAACCCGGCTTATCGAGTACCAATCCTAACGGCCGCCGCAAGGCGGCCGTTAGGATTGAAAAAAGCCGATATCTGTGGTATGGTACTGATGCTTTGCCATGAAAAAATCAGAACTTTTCTTCAATGTAATCCGCGTGCCGCTTGATTTCGCAATGCTCCTTGTGGCGGGCGTGGTTACATATCTCTTTCGCACCCAAATTATCTCGGCCTTTCGGCCCGTGCTGTTTACGGTCGAGTTGCCGCTGCTTAATTATTTCTTTCTTGTCGTCGGCGTCTCATGCGTCTTTATCGGCGCTTACGCCATCTCGGGCCTGTATCTCATCCGGCCGCGCAGTTCGATGATCGACGAATTTCTCAAGATCGTTATCGGCTCCTCGGCGGGTATTATGACCGTGATTGTGTTTATTTTCTTGCAGCAGGCCCTGTTTAATTCGCGCTTCCTTGTTTTAGGCGGCTGGTTCTTTGCGATCGTCTGCGTCTGGCTGGGACGATTGGCGCTGCGCCGCATTGAACGGTCGCTGATTTCTCGCCATGGCTTCGGCCTCCATCGGGTAATTGTCATCGGCAATGGCAGCATTGCCAGCCGCTTTGCGGCCGAAGTGGCTGAAAATCCCGAAGGCGGCTACAAAGTGGCGGGCCAGCTTCAAAAGCATGATATGGCTGAACTGGAGCGGATGTTCGAACACGAACGATTTGATGAAGTGATCTTGGCCGATCCGTCCTATGATCAGGCTCAAACGGCGGAGCTGGTTGATTTTTGCAACGACCATCATTGTACATTCCGGTTTGTCCCGCATTTGTATGAAACCGTTTCAATGTCGTCTTCCGTGGAGATTGTCGGCGGTTTGCCAATCATTGAATTGCGCCGGACGCCGCTGGACGGCTGGGGCAGGGTATTCAAGCGGATCGTAGACGTTATTTTTGCCGTGGCGGGGTTGATCATTCTTTCGCCGATCTTTCTCGTCGTTGCCCTGATTATTAAACTGGACAGCAGGGGCCCGGTATTCGTGAGTTTGCGGCGGATCAGCAAGAATCGGGAATTCGATTTGTACAAGTTTCGCTCCATGGTTGACGGGGCCCATGAGTTGAATTCGCAATTGCGCAGGGTTCGCAACGACCGGCCGGAGGCCGGTCCGCTCTGGAAGCTGAAAGACGATCCGCGGGTGACCCGGATCGGCCGTTTTATCCGTCGTACCCGTCTGGATGAGCTGCCGCAATTTCTGAACGTCATCAAAGGCGATATGTCGCTGGTCGGTCCGCGGCCGCATCAGCCCGACGAGATTGCTCAATATGCCAAGCATCACAAAAAACTTCTGGCGATCAAGGCCGGCGCGACCGGCATGGCCCAGATTTCCGGCAGTTCCGATCTGCCGTTTGAAAAAGAAGTCGCGCTGGATACGTTTTATATCGAACACTGGTCTCTCTTGCTCGATCTGAAGATTATTGCTAAAACGGCTTTCAAGATGCTGACTGACAAGTCGGCTGTCTAGCATGAAAATCGCTTTTGTCCACGAATACCTGATTCAGTTCGGCGGTGCCGAACGCATGCTCGCCGCTTTATCGGAAGCATTTCCGAACGCGCCGATTTATACGCTGATGTATGACGAGCGCGCCACGCGCGGCATTTTCAAAAATCGCCGGATTATAACCTCGTTTCTCCAAAAGTTCCCGTTTTCAAAAACCCAGCATCGGCTCTATCCGCTGCTGATGCCGCTCGCGGTCGAACAGTTCGATTTTTCCGATTATGATGTCGTATTGTCGCTGTCGGCGTCGTTCGCCAAAGGCGTCATTACCAAACCGGGTACGCGGCATATCTGCTATTGTCTGACGCCGCCGCGGTTCCTCTGGGATAACAGCCAGCGGTTCGTCGAGGATTTCGGATTTCCATGGATTATCCGCCGCCTAGGCTTGCCCCTTATTTCTTATCTGCGCCTTTGGGATGTCCAGGCGGCCGATCGGCCGGACGTGTTCTGGTCGATTTCTGATTTTGTCTCGGCGCGCATTCGCAAGTATTATGGCCGATCGGCGGAGGTGATCTATCCGCCGGTTTTGATTGATTCATTTCGTCTTTTCGATACGCCGGGCGACTATTTTCTGATGGTCGGCCGTTTGGTTTCATACAAAAAATTCGACATAGCGGTCGAAGCATTTAATGCATTGGGCCTGCCGCTGAAAATCGCCGGCACCGGCCCGGAGTTCGGCCGGCTGCGCCGGCTAGCCAATCCGAACGTGGAATTTCTCGGTGCGGTCTCGGAAGAGCGGCTGGCCGAACTCTACGGCCGGTGCCGTGCGCTTGTATTCCCGCAAGAAGAAGATTTCGGCATCGTGCCGCTGGAAGCGATGGCTTCCGGCCGTCCGGTCATCGCGTATCGCGCCGGTGGCGCGCTGGAAACCGTTGTCAGCGGCGTGACGGGAGTGTTTTTTGATCAGCAAACGACTGAATCGCTTGCCGCCGCCGTGCGAGCATTCCGGCCTGAAGAATTCAGCCCTCACGCCTGCCGCGCCCAGGCCGAACAATTCGGCACCGCAATTTTCAGGAAAAAAATAATGGAAGCTCTGGGCCTATGACCATCGGCGTTGATATCCGCATGCTCGGCGGCCGCCGCAGCGGCGTCCAGGAATACGCCGAACAGGTACTGGCGCGGCTGATCCGTCTGGCGCCCGAACACCAATTTAAGTTTTTCTTTTCTTCGCTTCGGGCCGAACCGCCCAAATACGACTGGCTTTCGGCGCCGAACGCCCGGCTCTACCGGTTTCGGATTCCGAACAATCTGCTGTTCAGTCTTGGCCGGCTGTTCAGCCGGCCAAGACTCGACCGCCTCGTCGGCGGGGCCGATGTCTGGTTTTCGCCTCATTTTTTTCTGGCGCCGTTGTCGGCTTCGTGTCGCCGGGTTACGACATTTCACGATCTTTCTTACGAACGTTTTCCTGATTTCTTTACGTTCCGGCAGCGGTGGTGGCATGCATTCATGAATCCGCGGATGGCAGCGCGCCGGTCCGATCGCGTCATCGCCGTTTCCGAATCCACGCGCCGCGATCTTGCCGAACGCTATGGCGTCAAGCCGGCGAAAATATCCGTCATTCACTCCGGCTCGTCTCTCATTCGGCCCGAACCGGGCCGAATGAGAGACTTTCGCCGCGACCATAATCTTCCCGACCGATATGTGTTTTGTCTGGCCACGCTGGAGCCGCGGAAAAACATCCTTAGCCTTATCCGGGCTTTTGAGTCGGTAAAACGGCGCCAGGGATTCGATGATCTGGTTTTAATTATCAGCGGGGCCCCGGGCTGGCTTCATCGCCGGCTTCTTCAGGCGGTTCGGAAATCTCCATTCAAAAATGACATCCGACTGACGGGATATATCGAAGATGATCGCGCGCTCTATTACGCCAATGCATCGGTATTCGTTTATCCGTCTTTTTTTGAAGGATTCGGCTTGCCGGTGGTTGAAGCGATGGCGTGCAGCGTACCAGTAATCACGTCCCATAATTCTTCACTGGTGGAAGTTGCCGGTTCCGCCGCGATTCTCATCAATCCTGCGAACATTTCGGAAATTGCCCAAGCAATGTACGAGATTTTAAGCGATCCGGAGCTTCACAAGCGCCTTATCGAGCGGGGAACGGCTCGGGCGGCTGAATTCAGCTGGGATAACTGCGCCCGGCGAACGCTTGAAATCCTGACATCCGTTTCGTCCACAGCTCGTTAGCGCCGTTTCGTACTATAATGGATAGGTATGCCCCAACCCAAAAAGCTTTCGGGGGCAGTATTTGATATTAAGCCCGTCACGCATGGCGGCTCTGTTGACGCACAAAAAATCGAGCAGGTAAAACCGATCATCAATCTTGCCGTCTCGCACGCCCCTCGGCGCATCAAGAAAAAATCAGGTTTGTCGCGACCGATCGTTGAAACTCCGAAATCTGAAATTCCCGAACCGATTCTCGATCGCGTACCGACCGATTCAGCCGGCCCGCAAGAAGATTTTGAATCGCTGGTCAATAATGATTTGGATTTGGATATAGAGCTGGCCCGCGTCGGAGGGACGATCGTCTCGACATTCGGCGCCCGGCCGCGAGTCCGCACGATCAAACAGGATACGTATCAACCCGCGGCTCACAACTTAAATGATATCGTTTCGGAAATCCACCGCTCCTCGCGTTCGGTCCGCCGCGGGCCGGATGCGGCACCGGAGCCGATTCTCGAACCCGAGGCACCTGTGCCGCTTCAGGAAGAAGCGGCACAGGTGCCTGGCCCGGATCTCGCGATCCAGTTGGCGGCCGATATCAAAGCCGCGGTTGTGCCGCCGACGGTTTCCGAACCCGTTCTTGCGCAAGCTCGGCCCTTTCTTCGCCGGCCGCTCATTCGTGTTCGCCGCCGCATCCGGCTTCGCCGCGTCCTTGTCGGAGCCTGTATTCTGGGCCTCCTCGGTCTTTTGGCCTGGTACGGCATTCGGGCCAAACGCCAAGTCATCCAGGAAAGCGCATCCGCCGTTGAAAATCTCCAGAGCGCCCAAGACAGTTTGAAGGGCCTGAACTTCTCCGACGCGACCCTGAACTTCGCCTCGGCATACGAGAGTTTCTCAAAGGCTGGCGACAGCCTTAATTTTATGGGCGCGGCTCTGACCGGCATTATCGCCGATCTGCCGGGCGCTGGCACCGTGAAGTCCGCCAAGAATCTGGTCAAAGTCGGCCAGCTTTTGTCCGATGCCGGCGCGGCCATGACTCAAGCTATGGATGCGATTGCCAAGACCGGAGCGCTGTTTAATCCAACGGCCAGCGGCGCGTCTATGGCCGATATCGCTTCGACGTTCAGCAAGGCGCTCGCTATCTCCAAGCAAGATCTCGTAACTTCAGTTTCGCTTCTCGCCGACATCGATCCAAGCATTATTCCCGCCGACAAGCAGGCGGCATTCGAAGAATTTAAGGATAATCTGCCGCTATTCCAGGACTCCATCAATCAGGCCTCCGATTACGCCCGATTTTTCCAAAATATGGTTGACCAGAACGCCACCCACCGCTATCTGGTGCTCTTTGAGAATTCCAGCGAATTGCGCCCCGCCGGCGGCTTTCCGGGAACCTACGGCGTTATCACCTTCAAGAACGGCAAGCTCGACAATTTCAGCGTTGATGACGTGTATAATCTCGACGGCCAGCTGAAAGAGTCGATCATTCCGCCGCTTCAGATGCAGCATATCACGCCTAACTGGGGGATGCGCGATGCCAATTGGTTCGTTGATTTTCCGACTTCGGCCCGCAAAGTCGAAGAATTCTACAAAAAAGAAAGCGGCCAGAGCGTGGATGGCGTAATTATCATGAACCCGAATTTGATGGCACGTATTTTAGCCATTGTGGGGCCGGTCTCGATGCCGCAGTACGGCTTGACCCTGACTGGCGACAATGTCCTTGTGAAGCTCCAGGATGAAGTCGAATACGGCAAGAACCGAACCCAGCCCAAGCAGGTGATCAAGGACTTTGCGCCGATCCTGCTGCAAAAGATCTACAGCGCTTCATCCGATCAATGGATGCAGATATTCAACACGCTTGTTGCCGGCATGGATCAGCGCGAGATTCTGATGTATTTTAATAATTTGAATTTAGAGAGTTTCGTCACCGACAAAGGCTTTGGCGGCCAGGTCCGCCAGACTGACGGCGACTTCCTGATGCCGGTGATCACCAACGTCAAAGGCTCCAAGACTGATACGGTCACGGAGACCCAGTTTGCGGTTGATACGAAATTCGAAGGCGCGGATGCGGTCCACACGCTCACCATCACTCGCACTCACAACGGCGGCAAGACCGACTACGGCTTCTACAACAAGCAGAATCCTGCCTATGTCCGCGTTCTCGTGCCCGAGAACGCGGAGCTGATTTCGATCGAAGGCAACGATACTCCGAATTACAAACCGCTTATCAACTACGCAACCGCCAAGGATTTTGTCCGCGACGAGGATCTGGAAAAATTCGAAACGAGCGGCACGACCATGGCTAATGGGGTAACCATGTATCGGGAAGCGGGAAAGGACGAGTTCGGATTCTGGCTGATCACCGATCCCGGCAAAACCAAATCCGTGACCGTCACCTACAAGGTTCCTAAAGCGCTGACCGGCAAAACATACGACCTGTACGTCCAGAAGCAGCCGGGCTTGGTCGTGAAAGATTTCACGTTCGGCCTGGTCAATCCGGCCGGCCTCTCGGCGTCCGCCTCTTATCCGACGCTGTCCGACTCCGGCGGAGAGTATTCCTATTCCGCGCCGCTGACGATCGACCTGCCGATCAAAGTTGAATTCAAATAGCTGTCAGGTCTCGCATAAATCGCAAGATAGGGTATACTTTCAGTAATGTCGAAAATACTCAAGGTGAGCGTGATATTGGGCGGGTTCAGTTTTGCAGCTGACGTGGTGGCGCTGTTCCGGGATCGCATCTTGGCGTCGAATTTCGGCGCTACTCGGATGCTCGACATCTACTACAGCGCGTTTAAAATTCCGGATCTCGTATTCAACTTGCTGGTGCTGGGAGCGGTTTCATCGGCGTTCATTCCCGTATTCGTCGCCAAGCGGCGGGAGAATGAAGCGGATGCCTGGGGGATTGCCCGGAACTTTACCACCGCGGTTTTCATATTGGTCGTGCTGGCGGCGGGGATCATGTTCATCCTGGCTGGGCCGCTCATGCGTTTAGTCGCACCGGGTTTCATCGGCGCCGACCATGACCTCGCGGTATCGCTGACGCGCTGGATGCTGCTCTCGCCGATCCTGTTTTCAATCAGCACCATTTTCGGGTCGGTTCTTCAATCGCTCGAACGCTTCTGGGCGTACGCCATCGCGCCGGTTCTGTATAATGCTGGCATCATCGTCGGTGCGCTCTGGATTGCGCCGCGGACGGCCGCGCGCGGATATTTTCCCGTGTACGGCCTGGCGATCGGCGTAATTCTCGGGGCTGCGCTGCATCTGGCGCTTCAGGCCGCCGCGGCGCATCGCGCCGGTTTCCGCTACCGTCCCTCCTTGAATCTAGCCAATGTCGAATTGCGCCGGATATTCAAACTCATGGTTCCCCGCACGATCGGCCTCGGCGCGTACAGCTTGGATTCGGCGATCGTCAACTCGTTTGCTTCGACCCTTGCCGCCGGCAGCATCACGGTTCTCAATGTCGCCAACAACCTTCAGTTCGTGCCGATCGCGGTGGTGGGCGTGTCGGTGGCGACAGCCGTATTTCCCAAGCTATCGCATCACGCTTCCGGCCAGGAGCTGGCGGAGTTCCGTCGCAAGCTCGCCGGCGCGGTCCGCAATACGGCAGCAGTCGTGATTCCGGTCTCGATCGCCGGATATTTTTTGGCCCAGTGGGGGATTAATCTGTTTTTCGGGACAGGCTTGTTTGAAGGATTGAGCGCCGCGCGGACGGCGGCTGTCCTCCAAATATTCTTGTGGGGCGTGCCGGCCCAAAGTTTGATCCCGATTTTTTCCCGCGCCTTCTATGCGCTCCAAAACACGCTCACGCCGGTCGTTATTTCCGTTTGCGCCATTGTGACCAACGTCACTCTGGCCTGGCTGCTCGGCCTTCATCTGGACCTGGGCGTCAAAGGCCTCGCGCTGGCGTTTTCCGTCGCTGGCAACATTCAGATATTGCTGTTATGGCTGGCTTTTTGGCATATTTACAAAAACCAATTAACATAATATAATATGAGTATGGAAACGCAGGAAAAGCTCTTTGAGACCGCAAAAGAGAAAGCCCGGCCGCTCCCGGGCCAGGATCTGGGCCGAACCCATCGCCCGGATTTCGAGGATCTGCTCGATCCCGTCGAGCCGGCGCCGGCCGAACTGAAGCCGGAAGGCCAGGACTTCGAGAACGGCCATCTGACGCTCAAGTTCGTGGAGAGTTACAACTTTCCCGAATTCCGGCGCCAGCTCGAAAAGCAGGAACCCCAGCGCATGGCCGCGGCTCTGAACCACTTCGGCAATTGCCAGAAGTGCCGCGACCTTCGCGATCGGCCCGATTCCGTTCAGTAGCAGGCACGCTCACCCGTGATCCCGTCGTACTCGGCGGGATCAATTTTTATGAACCATATTCGAAATTTCTGCATCATCGCCCACATTGACCACGGAAAATCGACGCTTGCCGACCGGTTTTTAGAATTGACGGGAACCGTAGAAAAACGAAAAATGCAGGCCCAATATCTCGACCAGATGGACTTGGAGCGCGAACGCGGCATTACCATCAAATTGCAACCGGTACGCATGCGCTACCAACACAAAGGCCAAGAGTACACGCTCAATCTTATTGATACGCCGGGCCATGTGGATTTTTCATATGAAGTGTCGCGATCATTGGCTGCCGTTGAAGGCGCAATCCTATTGGTGGATGCGTCCAAGGGCGTTCAGGCCCAGACGCTGGCGAATTTGCACCTTGCCCAGCAGCAGGGGCTGGCCATTGTGGCGGCGATCAATAAAATCGATCTGCCGAATGCGCGGCCGGCCCAGGTGAAAGAAGAATTGTCGTATCTGCTTGGCATCGAGCCGGAAGAAATTTTGGAAATTTCAGGCAAGAACGGGACCAACGTCGATCGGCTTTTGGAAAAGGTGATTGAAAGAGTGCCGGCGCCGAAGGCGCCGGCCGATGAGACGCTTCGCGCGCTTGTATTTGATTCCACATTCGATGCCTACAAGGGCGTCATCGCATACGCCCGTATTTTCAGCGGCTCGATGGCGAAACAGGCGCCGATTGCCGCCTATGCCACCAAAGTTCGGGCCGAAGCGCTTGAGATTGGGTATTTTGCGCCGATGCTGACCCAGTCGCCGGCGCTTCGCGCCGGCGACATTGGCTACATCGCTACTGGCCTGAAAGACCCCGGCCAGATTCGCGTCGGCGATACGATCACCGAGCCGCGAATGCTTGAGGCCGCCGGCTTCAAACCGTTAGCCGGCTATAAAGAACCGCGCGCAATGGTTTTCGCCAGCTTCTTTCCCGAAAATAGCGAGGATTATGAATTGCTCCGCGATGCATTGAGCAAATTAAAACTAACCGATGCTTCGCTCACGTTCGACCCCGAATCCTCGGCGGGCTTGGGCCGTGGTTTTCGCGTCGGCTTCTTGGGCATGCTCCACGTCGAGATCATTTCCGAGCGGCTTCGGCGGGAATTTAACCTGGGCCTGATTATTTCCACGCCGTCGGTAGAGTACCAAGTGGCCTTGAAAGACGGGGAGACCCTGCACATCCGCTCCGCTGCGATGCTGCCCGATCCGACCCATATTGAAACAATCGCCGAGCCTGTGGTGTCGATGGAGTTGATCACCCCGACCTCATATGTCGGCAGCGTCATGGAATTGGTCTCTACCTATCGCAACACCTATCATTCGACCGAATATATCGGCAAAGAAACCGCGATCTTGAAATACGATATGCCGTTGGCCGAAATCGTAACCGATTTCTACGACAAACTGAAAAGCGTTTCATCCGGCTACGCTTCGATGAGCTATGAACCCGTCGGTTTTCAGAAAGGGGACTTGGTTCGATTGGATATTTTGATCGCCGGCGACATGGTTGAGCCGTTTTCGCGCATTGTGCCGCGCAGCGCGGCCTTCTTCGAAGGCCGCGCGATGGTTGCCAAGCTCAAAGAAATCATTCCTCAGCAAATGTTCGAAGTTTCCATCCAGGCTGCAATCGGCGGAAAGATCGTCGCTCGCGAGACGCTCCGCGCCCATCGCAAAGACGTTACCCAGCACATGTACGGCGGCGATATCACCCGCCGCATGAAGCTCTGGAAGAAGCAAAAGGAAGGCAAAAAGCGGATGAAGGAAACCGGCCGAGTCAATCTCTCCCACGACGTGTTTTTGAAGATGCTCAAGCGGTAGGGTTGATTTTTTCAGGAGAAAGGGTATAATCTGGACCAGCACAATGGCAGCAGGTTCGTTCAAAACAGGACGGTGAACTATGGCGGCAAACAGCATGGCAGTCGCTCGGCGAGTCAGCTTGAAGCGCATCCTCTCGGAGTACCAAGCGCGGGTGCAAGCCGAGGTTTCGGAATACGAGAGACGAATGCGCCGGAGCGGCGCCGCGGGCCGGCAGGTTCTCGACGCCGGCGAAGCCGCCGCAGACGAGATCCAGGATGACCTGGATCTGGCCATGAACGATCTGCGGATGGAAATGCTTCGGATGATCGAGGGCGCGATCGAACGCGTCAAAGACGGCACCTACGGCTACTGCTTCGACTGCGGCGAGGAAATCACGGAAAAACGGCTGAAAGCCGTGCCGTTCGCCGTTCGGTGCAAGAACTGCGAAGAACACGCCGAGCAGAATGGCCGTCGGCCGGCCGTGCGCCGGCCGGTGTTCGATTTGTCGGCATGAATGCTTCCGACAAAAATACCCCCGTCGGGGTGCCTTAAGCAGCCCCACGGGGGGGTTTTTTTTTACCCAGAAAAATGGTACAATTAGAAATGCGGCCCCACCCAGAAAGCAAAAAAGCAGA
>CAZKJF010000007.1:0-62663 GCA_964553025.1 uncultured Candidatus Saccharibacteria bacterium
CTGATAGGACCTAGGTTCCTCTCTGGGCGTCTTGCGACTTTACTCTTGCGAGACTATCGGGAATTAGCCAATCTTTCGACTGGTTGTGCCCGACCCAAAGGCAGATACCAAGGTGTTACTAACTCGTTCGCCACTATGCAGAGGATTGCTCCCCTGCACCGTTCGACTTGCATGCCTTATCCACGCCGCCAGCGTTCATCCTGAGCCAGAATCAAACTCTCTTAATAGATCTTCCGATGAATCGGAAGAATCGAAATTCGCTGGTTAACTACATGAAATTGACAAAGTTCTGTCCCTGGCCCGACCGTTGAAAAATCTTCGTTTTTCAATAGCAGAACCACGATTATTCCCTGCGAACACGGAACAATCGTGGTTATACTACGTGTCTGGTTGTCGGACTACTTGAATGAATGGTACCTCCATTATACTCATCCCGCCCGCCCCGTCAAGGGGCGGGCGGTTGCCAAAGGGCCCTCCCCGGGTGTATCGTAATCTCCGGTACATTCTCATGGCAATACGAGGCCGGTATGCGAGCGCGATTTCCGGCAGCCCGATCCTTCGGGCCGACACCACCCGAACTCTCTCGGTACCCGTTCTGACGAAACTCGGCCCGACCAAAAAGTCGCGGCTGATCGGCGAGATCCCGCTGGGTCCGGGCATCACCCTGAAGGCCTTCCACCTGACGACCGAACCGCTTCGCCCGAACGGACCTACTGAATTCGTTCGGATAACCAAGACTGAACAGGTAGAGCGGGTACATCAAGGAACGCTTCAGCGGTTCGCGATTCCCGAATTGGTCACGATCCCCTTTCCGTTGATGCCGAATGTCGTTTCGGCCCTTCGGCGATTCACTCCGCTGGGACCGGACACCATGCTGGCGATTCTATCAGAACACCGGCTTGCCGGCTGGCGCATTGCAATCCGGCGGGATCGTTCGCGGCTGATTATTCTCAAGGAAGTGACTGCCGCCAGTTCCCGGAGCATTGTCTCCGAGACGGGCCAAGGCGACACCAGCAGAGTGGTTGTACCGACAACCGCCGTCGAGCGGTTCCGGATCATTATGGAAACATGGAATACGCCGCTGCCGGCCGCCATCTGAACCGACCGCCGCTCGTTCCGAGCGGCGGTTATTACTTTGATCGAGAATATTTCCTGCGCCATTCGGCGATTTTCCGATGATCGCCCGAAAGCAATACTTTGGGGACGCGCAGTTTTTTCTTGTCCCAGACGATGACCTCTGGGCGCGTATAATGGGGATGCTCGCGCGTCGCGCCGTCGGAAAAACTTTCGTTGGCCGTCGATTCTTCCTTGGCGACGGCGCCAGGCACCAGGCGCGTTACGGCTTCCATGACGACCATCGCCGGCACCTCGCCGCCAAAGAGCACATAATTGCCGATTGAGATTTCTTCATCGGCCAGTTCATCAATTACCCGCTGGTCAATGCCTTCGTAGCGGCCGCAAATCAGTACGAGCTGATCATACTTCGCCAAACGCCGCGCGTCGGCTTGGGTGAATGTTTTGCCCTTCGGGTTAAAAACGATAACGCGGGATTTCTTAGCCGGTTTTATCTTGGCCAGCGCCCGGGCGATCGGCGCAAACAAAAATACCATGCCCGCTCCGCCGCCATATGGCCGGCCGTCGATCGTCCCCCGCTCGTCGCCCGAATATTTCCGGAGATTGCAGGTTCGGATTGAGATCAATTTCTTGGCCCGGGCGCGCGCAATCAGAGCTTCGTTCGCAAAGCTTTCAAAAAACTCGGGAAAGATGGTGACAATATCAAATTTCATTCTACATATTGTACAATAAAATTAAGCGGCCCGCAAGAGCGGGCCGCAAGTTACGGCAACGCGATTTTGAAATCTTCCCTATCAAAACGGAAAAACGGCACCGAGCGGAATCTCCGGCCGGCCCGCTCGCAATTCACCTCGTCCCACTTGAGCGGCTTCATCGCCTTCACATATCCATCCCGCTCAATGATTCGGATCCACTGGACAATGTGCTTGAGCTCATGAGCAACGGTGTGGCTCAATTCCTCACGATCTTTCAAGACATACTCTGCGATATATATCTGGAAAGAATACGACGGAACAAGCGACGGTTTTGGCTGCCCCGCCGCCCCATTCGGCACGATTCCCTTGATATACACCTGGATCGTGGTCTGATTTAGAATTGCACCGGAGACGCCCATCTGGCGAAGCACATATTCAAATGCGCTGGTCCGAACTCCGCGCGGAAGTACGGTATCGGAAAACAATTTTTTCCGCTGCTCCGGCGTGGGCTTTCTGTAAAGAACCTTCATACTGACCTGTCTGTTTGTATCACATCAAAGAAAAAAGGAGAAGCCCGCAATGCGGGCTTGATGATCAGAGTTTAACGCGAGAATTTTTATATACAGAGGGGTGCATCTTTGATATTCTCCAAGAACTGGCAGAATTATACACGGCCAACATGACAAATGCCGCGATAACGCCTGCCGGGAAAAACATAATCCTGTTGATTCGGACAACAATAGCCAGCAAGGCAAACAGTAAAACAATAAAAATAACGAGCGACACATTCAGCCTCCGCCGATATATACGGTTCGAGGCAACCAGCGTATCCCAAAGTTCTGCAACCTCAATAAGGTTAAAGGCATGACCGCAGCTTGAACAAAATACGACTTGGCCGCATTCAATATTCTTGAATTCAAGGCACGCCGCACACTGGATTTTCATAGAACCGCCGAAACTATACATCAAACAAAACCGGCCCGCAAGGGCCGGTTTTGTTACATATCGAATCCTTCCATCACGTCTTCCACGGTCTTGGACTTGCCGCCGTCTGCAGCCGGAGTCATGCGGCCGCCTTCCGGTTCTTCAATGCGCAAGTTCACGCGCGCATTATTGCGCATACCGACGATGCGGGCCAGCGTACGTACGGCCTTGGCCGTCGTGCCGCTCCGACCGATCAGCAGTCCCATGTCTTCTCGGGAAACTTTCACCGACAGCAAAACGCCGAGCTCATCCACGGTTCGCGTTACCTGGACAGCATCAGGGTTGTTGACGATGGCTTTGATGATGTATTCCACAAAATCGCGATCTCGATCCACACTCATGACTTCAAACAGCCGCTGCGATAGAAGATTCAATCAAGGATAGAATCCTGCATCTCAACTGGGCTTCGTTAATTCGGTATTTCGCTAAAAAGCAATACGGACATACTACCGGAAACATAACAATAGTCAACCAGCGACGCCTGTCCTCTCATCACACGACGAAATTAATCAGCTTATCTGGCACAAATACGGTTTTTTTCACAGTTTGTCCGGCTAGATGGCGGACAATATTCTCATCAGCGCGGGCTAACGCATCAATTTCCGCCTCTGAACGGCCTGGAGTAACGGCCAATGCCCCACGAACCTTGCCGTTTATCTGGACAATGAACCGGACTTCCTGGCGGCCCAAGAGAGCTTGGTCATATTCCGGCCATGGTTGGTGATGGACCGACGGCTCGTTAGCCAATACTTCGGCCCATAATTCTTCGGCGATATGCGGCGCAAACGGCGCCAGAAGTTTTACGATCACCTCATACTGCTCCTTGGCCAGTTTTTGCCCCGCCGAGGCGTCCTCCAGTTCATTCAGCAATTTCATGAGCCCGCTCACGCCCGTATTAAACCGGTGGAATTTAATATTCTCCCCCACCTCTTTGATTGCCCGGTGAATCGCCACGGGAATATCCGCTGACCCGGTTTCCGAAAGCTTCGCGTCATTGTATCGCTCGAAAAAATTCCAGATACGATCCAAAAATCTCCGAATGCCCAGCACGCCGTTGAAATTCCACGCGTAGTTCTGATCATAGGGCCCGAGGAATGCGAAATACATGCGCACCGTATCAGCGCCGTATTTTGCAACTTCCTTGTCCGGGTCCACCACGTTGCCTTTTGATTTGGACATTTTCTGGCCGTCCGGGCCAAGAATCAGCCCGTGATTGCGCCGGCCGATGAACGGTTCGGGAAAATCAACCAAATTCAAACTTCGAAGCGCTTTGGTAACAAAGCGCGAATACAAAAGGTGCATGGTGTTGTGTTCGGCGCCGCCGAAATACATCGGCACCGGCAGCCATCTCGCCATAGTATCCTTCGCTGCAAACGTTTCCTCATTGGCAGGATCGGCGTAACGCATATAATACCATGACGAATCCACGAATGTGTCCATAGTATCCGTCTCGCGCTCGGCAGGCTTGCCGCACTGCGGGCATTTCACCTTCAGCCATTTCTCGGCTTTGGCCAGCGGCGAGCGGCCGTCGTCGGCAGGCAAGAAATTATCCAGCGACGGCAGTTTGACCGGTAATTTGTCTTCTGGGACCGGCACATAGCCGCAATCGGCGCAATGGATCATCGGAATCGGCACGCCCCAATACCGCTGGCGCGACAGCACCCAATCGTGGAGCCGATAGTTTTTCTTCTCTTCGCCCAGGCCCTTCTCTTTTAAAACTTCTAATATTTTTCTTGTTGCAGCAAATTGAATTAAGCCATTGAGATTTCCTGAATTTATAAGCTGACCTGAACCAAGATAGGGTTTTTCTCCTCTTAAAAATTTATTTTTCTCATTTTGAATAGCCACTTCATCATCTGGCCGAGCAATAATATTTAGCTCCTGTGGCTCTATTACCACTCGGACCGGCAAGTCGTATTTCTTTGCGAATTCAAAATCACGCTCGTCATGCGCGGGTACGGCCATAATTTGGCCGGTACCATAGTGGCCCAGCACATAGTCGGCGACCCACACGGGAATTTCTTCTCCGGTCATAGGGTTGATCGCCTTCACCCCGGTATCGACGCCCGTCTTTTCTTTGTTCTCCTGGCGTTCAAGTTCCGTTTTCTTGAGACTGGCAGCCACGTAGTCCCTCACCTCCGCCGAGGCATCGCCTTTCGAATCTATCCATTTTTGGGCCATCTCCGGCGAAATAACGAGAAAGGTAACGCCGAAAATAGTATCGAGGCGGGTCGTAAAGACTTTGATATGCGCTTTTTCCATGCCCTTGATCGGAAACGTGATCACAGCGCCTTCGCTGCGGCCAATCCAATTCTCTTGGGCTTTCTTGGTCGCATCCGGCCAATCCAGGTCTTTCATGTCATCCACGAGCCGGTCGGCAAACGACGTGATCTTGAACATCCATTGCGACAGCTCGCGCTGCTGAACGGCCGTCCCGCACCGCTCGCACTTTCCGTCCACGACTTGCTCGTTGGCCAGGACCGTCTTGTCCTGGGAGCACCAGTTTACCGCCGTCTTGGCGCGGTAGGCCAGGCCGGCCTTATGGAGTTGGAGAAAGATCCATTGCGTCCAGCGATAGTACTCGGGTTCAATCGTTGAAACAGCGCGCGACCAATCGAACCGCGCGCCCATCGACTGCAGCTGCTTCGTCATCGTCTTGATGTTTTTCTTGGTCCAGTCGCGCGGATGAATGTTGCGCTTAATGGCCGCGTTCTCGGCGGGCAGACCAAATGCGTCAAAGCCGATCGGATACATGACATTGTATCCGATCATCGAAAGATAGCGGCCATAGATGTCGGGCACGGCAAACGCGTACCAATGGCCGGTATGCAAATCGCCCGAAGGATACGGAAACTCGACCAGAAGCATGAAATTCCGTTTTCCATCCGAGAAATCGGCGGCCTGATGCAGTTTATTGGCATCCCAATATTTCTGCCATTTCTTTTCGATCTTTGCGGGGTTGTATATGGCCATAAAGTAACCTCACTATATCTGAAATCTTCTTTTTTATCAAAACCTAAACCTAAATTTGAAAAACTTTTCGAGTATTTTCAGTGGTTTGAACAATGATTTTTTCAAGCGGTTCGTCTTTGAGTTCGGCCAATTTTCGAGCCACTTCCATGACATATACCGGCTCATTGCGCTGGCCGCGATGCGGCTCCGGCGCCAAGAATGGCGCGTCGGTTTCAAGAAGAATCCGATCGAGTGGAATAAATTTCACCATTTCATCATATTGGCGTGCAAAGGTGAGAATCCCGTTGAAGCCAATATAAAATCCGAGATCAAGATACTGCCGAACTTCATCGATACTGCCGGTGAATGAATGGGCAATGCCGCCGCGAAGCGGCGGATTGTTTTTTAAAATCGCAATCATGTCGGCATGGACTCGGCCTGTAGAACCTTTCGCCGCATCACGCGAATGCAATACAATCGGCATATTCATACGAACACCTAAAGCCAATTGTTCCTCAAATCGTTTCTTCTGAACAGCTTGATCGTTTGAATCGGGAGTTCGATAATAGTCCAAACCAATCTCCCCCATGCCGACAACTTTCGGCATTTTTAAAAGAGCCTCGTACTGCGTGGGATCAAACACTTCATTCAGATTATCATTCGGGTGGAGCCCGACCGCTGCCCACATGCGTTCATGCTTCTGGGCAAGCTCAATTCCCTGCCGCGAAGTTTCGAAATCAACGCCGATACAGATCATGCCGACGCCCGCGCCGAAGGCGCGGGCGATCATTTCGTCCCGATCAGCGTCATACTGCGCCAACTGGGGATGGCAATGCGAATCGATAATTTGCATATCGTCCATTTCGGCCGTCTACAGGCGCGGAAATAATCCCGCGCCTTTTTTAATAAGAAACTTGTAGCCGTCGATCTGCGAAATCACCGGCTCGGCTCCAAATGTTTCCCGAATTTTATCCACCGTATCCGGCATAAACGGTTCGAGCATGTTTCCAATGCGATACAAAAGAAACACAGCATTGGTCATAACCGTCAAAAATTCCGACGCATTTTCTTTAACCAACGACCACGGTTTTTTATCGTTAATATAGCCATTCGCCGTTCCAATCAATGCCCACACGTCCGCAAGCGCCTCGTGAAGCTTGAAAGAAGCGATATGCTCGTCGTATTTTTTCTGAATTATTTCAACATTCCCGATGAGTTCTCGCTCAACAATCGAAGCGTTATAGATCAATTCGCCGTCCATATTGCCGTCGATCAGCGTGGCTACGCGCTGGACGAGATTGCCAAGGCCGTTTGCCAGATCGCCGTTATAGCGCTCGATTAATTTTTTCTCGGAAAAATCACCGTCCTCGCCCGATGGGATTTCTCGGAGCAAGAAATAGCGGACGGCGTCCAGGCCATATTTCTGGACGATAAGGAACGGATCTACGATGTTCCCGAGCGATTTGGATATTTTTTGGCCGTCGACGCCGACAAAACCATGAATGAGAATCTGCTTGGAGTTCGGCAAGCCTGCAGACATGAGCATCGCCTGCCAAATGGCGGACTGCTGGCGGAGATTATCTTTGCCGGCAATTTGGACCGCTTTTAATTCGGCTGGCGTACCCCAAAAATCCTCGAAGTGTTTCTCGTTTTCGGGCCAGCCAAGCGTGGAGATATAGTTGACAAGCGCGTCGAACCAGACATACATTACCTGCTTCTCGTCGCCCGGCACCGGCACGCCCCAGGGCATTTTTTCTTTAAGCCGCGAGATGCTGAAATCGCGGAGACCTGATTCGACGAAACTCTTGATTTCATTGAAACGGAATTCCGGCAGCACGAAATCAGGATGTTCTTTGTAGAACTTCAGGAGCGGTTTTTGGAATTTTGAGAATTTAAAGAAATAGTTTTCTTCTTCGATTTCCTCGATGGGCAGATTCGGGTGCAGAACGCAGCGGCCATTTTCCAGTTCGGAATCAGTTTTTTCGAGCTCGCAGCCGACGCAATATTTCGTCTTATATACAGCAGTATAGATGTCGCCGTTTTTGAGACAGCGATCCCAGAACTCCCGAGCCGCGGCTTGATGCCGCGGCTCGGTCGTGCGGATAAAATTCGTCGCGCTGATATTGAGCGTTTTTAAAAGTTTCTCGAATTTTGCCGCATATTCATTAACGTAAGCCTGCGGATCCTGGCCGGCTTCTAACGCCTTGCGATATATCTTGATGCCATGCTCGTCGGTACCCATATTGAAGACAACCTCCTCCCCGCGCGCCCGGTGAAAGCGGGCAACCACGTCAGCCTGAACCAATTCCAACGCAAACCCGATATGCGGATCAGCATTCACATACGGTAATGTCGTGGTGATGTAGAAAGTTTTTTTGTCCATTATTGCGGTGCGATAACAACGACGAATTCCCCAAGCAGGTTGTTCTTGTTGGCCTGGATTTTGGCATCGATATCGGCGAGCGTGCCCCGATACACGGTTTCGAACTGCTTGGTCAGCTCCCGAGCGACGATCAGCTTCCGATGGCCGATCTTGGCGATCGCATCCAATTCTTTCAAAGCTTTCAGGACGCGGTGCTTGGATTCGTAGAATACCACGGTTTCCTCGGTCGCGCCAACCCGTTCGAAGAACGTTTTACGGCCTTTTTTGTGGGGTGGAAAACCGAGAAATAAAAACCGGTCGCTCGGAAAACCACTGATCGAAAGCGCGGCGATAGCCGCGTTCGGCCCCGGAATCGGCAAAATCGTCTCATGCGGCAACTCCTTTAAAATTTCCTGGATCAGATAGTTACCTGGATCATTCACGCCAGGCGTACCCGCATCCGAGACCAAGGCCACTTTTTTGCCCGATTGCAGGAGAGCGATAATTTTTTCAATGGTTTGCTCGCCGGAATGCTGGTGATACGAGATAATTTCTTTCTTAATATTGTAGTGATCAAGAAGCTGGCGCGTAACCCGGGTATCCTCGGCCAGGATCACATCTGCATTGGTGAGGACGTGCACAGCCCGAAGCGTAATGTCCGAGAGATTGCCGATTGGCGTCGCAACGATGGAGAGCATGGCTTAAGAGCTGCTGCGGCGGGATTCTTTCTGCCGCGCAACGTCATCAAGCATTTCGACGATAATCGTGGCCACCGGTACCGCCAAAATCATGCCCGGAATGCCCGCCAGCGTCTGGCCGACAAGCAATGCGATGATAACCACGACGGGATTGAGATTGAGCGTTTTGCCGAGAATCAGCGGCACCAAGATATGATTTTCAAGCTGCTGAACGACGACGTACAGAATGATCACCCACAAACCTAGGGATGGCGATTGGAGAAAGGCCAAAAATGCTGCTGGAATGGCGCCGAGTACGGGACCTACCATGGGCACTAATTCCAGCACCATCATCAAGAGGCTCAAAATCAAGGCGAATTTAATATTTAGCAGCGACAGCCCGATATATACCATCAAGCCGACGATAAGACCCAGGAGCAGCTGGCCCTGGAACCATTTGCCGACTTTCTTTTCGACGCGTTTCCAGAGGCCGGTGACATAGCTTTCATACTGCTCCGGCACTACGGATCCCAAAAAAGTTTCGATGCCCTTGCGCGTCACCGACAGATAGAACGAGATGACAAGAATCGCAAAAAACGAGAAGACGCCGCCGAACACGCTGACGATCAAACCGACAATAGACTGCGAGGCCTGCTGAAGATATGAAGAAAATCCTTCCAGGATATTCTCGATCTCGTTCAAAAAATCAAAATATTGGGGCGAAGAGTTTTGGACGTGCTCCAGCGAACCGACTACTTTCTGAACGAACTCCGGCAGCGCCGTCGTGAGCCGGCTGATGTCATCGGAAATATAGGGCACGATCAGCGACGAAACGAACACCGCCAGACCCAGCACGGACAGGTACAGGAGCAGAACGCCCAGAATGCGCGGAAATCTTTTTTCATCAAGCCAATTTGCAAAGGGCGAAATTGCCGACGCGAGCACGAGCGCGAAAAGAAAGATAATAATTACTTCTTTCAGGGCATAGAGGAACACAAAGAGCAGCACAATGAGAATCGTGCGGAGAATGCTGCTGGTCGAGATGTCGAGCTGAAGACGTTCGGATGCCATTTAGGAAAGCGTTAGCAATTTCTTGAACGGTTCGGAATCTTTGAACGGGCCGATCAAGGCGAGATTCAGGCGGTCATCACGGAATACTTCGCCAGCAATGGTCTTAATTTCCTCGGCCGTAATTGCTTTAATTTTATCCAATTCTTCTTCGGGGGTCAAAACACGGCCCTCAAACAAAACCGGGCCGGCGTAGGCCTGGGCCACTGAACGGGAGTTTTCAAGCATGATGGCAAGGCTGCCTTCGGTTTTGTCCTTGGCTTTCTGCAGTTCTTCGTCGGTCACCCCCCCATCCCGGATCTTCTTGATTTCTTCGATGATGACTTTGATTGCGTCGAAGACTTTCTCGTTGTTGACGCCGGCATTGCAGGTAAACAATCCTGTATCGGTATATTCATCGGCTGACGCGCCGACGTAGTAGGCCAAGCCGCGCTTATCGCGGACTTCCTGAAAAAGCCGCGAGCTCATGCCGCCGCCGAGAATGGAAGCCAGCACACCCAGGGGATATTTCCGGCTGTCATGCATGTGAACCCCCCGGAAGCCGAGAATGAAATGGGTCTGATCGGTTTGCTTGAATTGGATCTTGAGCTGGGGTTCGGATTGCTGCTCCACCACCGATAATTTGGAAACTTTTTCGGCTTGGCGGATAGTTTTGAAATATGATTCGGTTTTGGTTTTGATCTCTTCGGGATCAATGTTGCCCGCGACCGCAACCACCGTGTTGGAAGCGATATAGTGGGTCGTGAAATAGTCAGCGAATTGCTGGCGGGTCAGTTTTTTGATGACCTCTTTTTCTCCCGCGATGCCCCAGCCGGCCGGCTGGTCGCCGTACAGCAAATGCTCGAACACTTCTTCGACATGGCGCTGCGGCAAATCCTGATACATATTGATTTCTTCGATGATGACGCCGCGTTCGCGATCAATTTCTTCCTGATCCAGACGCGAATTCAAGAAAATATCAAAGACGACATCCATGACTTCGGAGAGTTTTGACGAGCTGGCCCGGGCATAGTAGCCGGTATATTCCTTGCCAGTGAAGGCATTGAAGTCGGCGCCGATGCCTTCAAGCTCTTTGGCGATTTGGAGCTTGTCGGGACGCTTGGCTGTCCCCTTGAACATCATATGCTCAAGGAAGTGGGAGATGCCGTTAATGTCTTTCGTCTCGTATTTAGAGCCCGTACCGACGAGCACCAAAACCGTAACGGTTTTGGTGCTCTCCATCGGCACTGCCACCAGGCGCAAGCCGGAGTCGAAGGTATAGAGTTTATGCGGGAATACGGAGGTAATGGAAGTCATCGGTGGGTTAATTATATAGTATAGCCGAAATGGGAACCATCGTGTGTCGGCGGGTGGATTTGAACCACCGACCTGAGCGTTATGAATGCTCCGCTCTAACCCCTGAGCTACGCCGACATATCAATCCGAAACCATTTTACGCCATTTTCTTGATTATTTCAATAATTCTGATACAATACAATCACATTCGATCGCGGGGTAGCGCAGCGGTAGCGTGCTGGGCTCATAACCCAGAGGTCGTGGGTTCGAATCCCACCCCCGCAACAAGAAATAAAAACAAGCGACTCATCGCTTGTTTTTATTTTTCCTAAGTTATTATCTCTTACTCCGGAAAGATTTATGCACTCCGAACGTATTGAACAGTAGCTCCTCTTCAGGTAGATTTTAGGAAACGCTAATTTCGTATGTCGTACCCTCGCGCGCGAGATACGATCTGTGCCTGATGAACAAAAAACTCTGGTGGGTCATTGGCGCCATTATCGTGGTCGTCATAGCCGTGTGGGCAGTACGATGGAATCGGTCCGGCAAGACGGAAGAATCACCGTCCCCGTCGCCGTCATTAATCAGCGAAGTGCCGGTGGAAAGTCCAGCCAGCGGCATCGGTCCTTCGGGTTCGGCTGCCGGCAGCTCCAGCTACACCAACCTCGTCGCTCAATACAAAGACGCCCGAATCCAATTTGACGCTCATTGCCAAGCCATTCCCGCAACGGTTTCGATCAAGAACGGAACTAAGATTATGTTCGACAACCGGTCCGGCGATACGCGCTTCATCACCATCAACGGCGTCAGCTACCGGTTCCCGGGCTATGGATACTGGATTATCCCGTTGACCAGCACCGCGCTGCCAAAGACTCTGACCCTCAATTGCGGCTCGGCCGTAAACGTCGGGACGATCATGATCCAGAAATAGCAGGAAGAGTTCTCCATCCAAAAGCGGGCCAAAGGCCCGCTTTTGGATGGAGAACAAACGCGCTTCCCTACTGGCCGGAGATGTTCGCCTGCAAATTGATGGTCGAAACGTTCACCGCCGGACCGCAATTCACGCCCACCGTGCGCGGCAGCGTGCCGCCCGAGATGGTAATGAGCTGGTACCCGTAGGCGCCAAGATTGTACGTCTTGCCGTCTACGACAATCGCGCGCGCTTGATTCGAACGGTTATCAAGCAAGACCTGCGAGCCTGACTTCAGCGCAAACGAAGCCGGAGCAGCCTGACAGTTGGCATCGAACTGGATGCGGCTGTTGGCGTAGTCTTTGACCAGCTGGTCATATGAGCGGCCAACGCCGGTCGGCGTTACCTTCGGCGAAGTTGACGTCTTTGGCGTGGCAGTCGTACCGTGAGCGCTTGATGTCGGAGAAGCGCTCGTACTGGGTGACGGTGCACCCGAATCTCGGCGGATAAACACCACGGCGGCAATGACAACCACGGCAATGATCACTAGAATCCAAGTATTTTTCATAGAAAGTTTTTGAGAGTTAAGTTTCTCTATCGACCTGGTGCCTTGAGTATATCATCTCCGCAGCTCTTAGATATGCACAATTGACAAACTGCTATTCTAAGTGGTAATGTATATGTTCGTTCCTTCCATCAAAAACAACCCCCTCCCGGGGTCTGATCAACCTCGGGATTCCTGAAAGGTCGTCTGGGATATGACATACGTTGAATGGCGAAGCAGGCTGGAGGCTCACCGGCTTAACATCAAGAACCGATTGGCCGGCGCTACACAGTTGCCGCAGGCAAATCTCCACGGCGCGCCCTCGGACCTTCCCGATAAGGCGACGGACGCAGTGGAGATCAGCATGTCGGCAACAACTCGCATGGTCTTGTCGCGGATCGCGCAGAAAATTGACGAACTTCTCGCCAGCAAGCACGAGGAGAACTTCAACCTCTGCGATAACATGATTCTCGACGAGGAGTGCGGCCAGGAAATTGGGCCGCAGCGATTGCGAGCACTCCTGGATTCTTCTCAATTCGTAGAGATTCCGACGGGCATCCTGACTCTCGGAATCTGCTTCGACTGCAAGAAGGCCCAGGAAGCCGAGCAACAGGATCGACGGAGACGCAGGGCAGCGCCCCTTACTCTGCCGACCTGGAACTCCATCTAGCGAAGCCGCCGTCAAGGGGTTGTAGGCCCATGTGTCCCAGCATGAGCCGGCTCCCCGCACCGATGACAAGGTCCCACCTCGTGATGCCTTGTCATCGGTGTTTTTATTTTCCCTGTTTTTGTATAGAATATGGATAGATATGCGTCTTTAATTATTATGGAAAAACCAAACATCCTTAGCGCCGGACAAATCCAGACCGAGCTCAAAACGTTGCCTGGCTGGAACTATGCGAACGAAAAAATCTCCAAAGAATTTTCGTTTAACGATTTTTTGGATGCGCTGGGATTCATCAACAAACTGGCCCCCTACTTCGAAGAAATGGACCATCATCCCGACATGCACATCATGTACAGCAAGGCCATGTTTGAATTGCAGCGATTCGACATCGGCGGCAAGGTAACCGACCGCGACATTACGGTCGCCCGCAAGATTGAAGCCGAATATGACAGCCGTTAACCCAATCAAAAAAAGAGGCGGCCGCCTCTTTTTTTGATTGGGTTAACGTGGTATTATGCACCCGCCGGAAGCGTGCCAGAGTGGTTGAATGGGCCTGACTCGAAATCAGGTATATCCGCAAGGGTATCGGAGGTTCGAATCCTCCCGCTTCCGCACGGTGGGGTGCTCGAGTGGTTTAAGAGGACAGTCTTGAAAACTGTTGTACGGGAAACCGTACCGTGGGTTCGAATCCCACCCCCACCGCCAGTCAAGAAAAACAGTTTTATAGTCTTTCCTTCAATAAATTTATGAGCGCAAAAATTTCAGGCGGCGTCGCCCATGAGTTGCCGACAGATTTGCGAAAAGCCCTGTCTTCTGACGCCAAAGCATTGGCGGCGTGGCAAGATATTACCCCGCTTTCCCGCAATGAATGGATTTGCTGGGCTATTTCGGTTAAAACGTCAGAGAAAAGAAAGGAACATATCGAGAGAGCCGTCTCGGAATTGAAGGAAGGAATGCGTCGCCCGTGCTGCTGGTACGGCTGCGTCCACCGGAAGGATAAGGCGTTAAGCCCTTCCCAGAAGCTTGTCATCCAGAGAAGAGGCGGGAAATAATAATCACGGACTACTTTTTGTACTCTAAAATGTCGCCGGGCTGGCAGTCTAGAGCTTTGCAAATCGCCTCCAGCGTCGATAATCGGACCGCTTTCGCTTTGCCGTTTTTCAAAACGGAAATGTTTGCCATTGTGATGCCGACTTTCTCGGCGAGCTCGGTCACACTCATCTTCCGCTTCGCCAGCACGACGTCGATGTTGATGATGATTGCCATGGCTAGATGGTTAATTCGTTCTCCGATTGCAGGCCGATCGCATTGTGGAGCAATTTTTGAAGAACGGCGGCAAAGACTGCGATAATGACAGGAGAACACGCCGCGGCAAACCCGATGAAGATCGCGCCCGGCGCGTCATCGGCTTCCGCAATGAGGAATATAACCGGCATGCCGATCATGTACAGGCCGCTCATGGCGAGCGCGCAGTATTTGATGTATTTCAACGCTTTCACCGACAATTCCGAGAATGCGGTGCCCCGGTCGATATAATTCAAGAGCTGAAATGCATAATAGAGTGCAAAGAGGAACGGAACTGCCGTCAGGTAGAGACCGAACAAGATAGCCTCCTGGAGCGGAGCAATAACCGGCCATTCCAGGGCTGCGCCTTTCATAATCGACGGTAAGGCAAAGATACACAGGGCCAATACTGCTATTCCTATAAGGCATAGAACAACCTTGAGAAATAATGTGGATGCTTGTTTCATGTTTGAATTTTACACAGTTAATTCGTTCTCCGACTTCATCTCCACGGCATTCTGCAAAATCCGCTCAAACATCGCCGCGGCCGCGGCGATCACAATCGAGCCGAAAGCGATGAAGACCCCCATCATGATGCCGCCGGCGGCATCATCGCTACTATGGTTTAACATGATAACTATTTCTTCCGCCATGACAAAACCGATAATGGTTACGGCACAGTATTTGATTGTCCGCAAAGCCTTCACTGCCGCCGGTGAGAACACTTTGTTTTTTCCGACATACCCCACTACTTTGAATGCCTGAAAAAGCGCCACGAAAAACGGAATCGATCCGGCGTAGACAAGGGCTATGAACGGATCAAGATACACCTCAAAGAATGCGGCATTCGCGTTCACGCCCTCGACATGGGGCTCCCACAGCAATAAAACAAGGGCGACGATGCCGATAAGCACGATGACCGCCTGAAGAAATATTGTTGAGCTTCTTTTCATGGATGGGTTTATGCGGATTTTATATATTCCTAATCTTACTCTATTGATTATCGTTTGTCAATATATATTTATCGTTATCTGTGGATAACGGAGATTCTTCAAAAAAGCGGATTGCGAATTCTTTGATTGGCGCTACAATACATGTATGCATCGACTCAAACTTTTGCTGTTCGCAATCGGCGGTTTTCTCGTTTCGGGCGGCATCGCCCGGGCTCATGAAGCATATGTTCTTCCCTACGACACGTTTTGGGGCGACCTGAAACAGCCATTTAATCCTGAAGCCTTCACCGCCCTGAAAAATCCGCAGAATATTCATTTAACGATAACCGTCATCTTGTGCGTTCTGGCCGGGCTTGCTTTGAATTTTTTGTTTCGGCGTACTGTCCTCGGCCAGAAAACGAATGCTTTTATCGAACGCTTCGCTCATCTCGGCAGACATTTTATTCGCATCACCATTGCCATTGCGCTGTTTTTCTCGGCCGCAAGCAACACATTCTTAGGCCCGGAACTTCATGGAAGCTTCTTTCCCTATCCCCGCCTGATACAAATCGCTCTCTTTGCGATAAGCATCATGATCGCGACGGGATTCCTGACCGAACTCGCCGCATTGGCAAGTATCGCCATCTACATCAGCAGCATGTTTGTATTCGGCCCCTATGTTTTTACGTACTTAAATTACTTCGGCGAGTTTATCGTCTTGCTGCTGTTTGGAATGCGGGTATTCTCGGTAGACCGATATATATTCGGCCCCCTTCGCCGGCTCGGTTCACTAAAGAAATACGAAACCGTGATCGTTCGGATATTCTACGGTTTTGCGCTTATCTATGCCGCCATTACCGTCAAACTGCTTCATCCTGAATTGACGGTTACCGTCGTAAATACCTGGCATTTGACGAAATTCCATTGGCTCTTTCCCTCCGATCCTTTGCTGATAACATTCGGGGCGGGAGTCGTGGAAACGGTTATCGGACTTTTCATCATTTTCGGCTTTGAAATGCGCCTGACCGTTCTGGTAAGTCTCTTCTACATAACTCTTTCATTGCTGTATTTCCGGGAGCTGGTGTGGCCTCATCTGCTTCTATACGGCATTTCTTTTAACTTAATCGTGCAGCCGGAGAGATTCACTCTTGACCATATATTCTTCAGAAAGAAACGAATATCAAAACCATGACCCAAACTCTTGATTTGAGGAAAAAGCCGGAATCCGAATCAAAGCCGGCGCCGAAGGCGCCGGCACTTGAGACTGTCCAATCCTCCGCCACGCCGTCTCAGGCAGCGTCCGAGCCCGCTCCGACTGAAATTTCTTGGGAGAGCATCCTGGACACTGCTCCCGCCAAAACCACAGCGTGGTATCTATTTCTTGCCCTCGCTATCGGTGCCGGCGCGCTAGTGTGGTTCCGGCACGACTTTTTATTTTCTCTCGTTCTCGTCTTGGCCGGCATCGTCGTCGTCCTCCGTTCCTATACGATTCCTCAAAAAACCCGCATCATCGTGAACGGCTCTGGAATTACCGTCGGACCCGAGACGTATTACTATCATGAACTGAAATCATTCTGGCTTGACTATCGCCCGCCCTATGTACGCGAGTTGAGTTTGGAATTCAAGCGAGCATATCGGCCCATGATCCGTCTGCCCATCGAAGCAGGCAACCCCTTGGAAATCCGTACAATTATGGTACCATATATACCCGAGAAGGAGCATGAGCTGTCATTCCTCGATCAGCTCTCCCGGCGGATCGGGTTTTAAAAATATCTGCACTCGTCGTTCAACGGATAGGACGCAGGCTTGCGGAGCCTGTAATAGAGGTTCGATTCCTCTCGAGTGCACCGCGAAGTGGACAACTTTTCTCTGGAAGCATGCTACAATAAGGCCGTTTAACAATGGCCCTCGACCTTTCCTCTCCCATCGAAGCCCTGGCGTCCGTGGGCGGACGCAATATTCCCCGGCTCAAGAAGCTCGGGATCAAAACCGTGCGCGATCTTTTGTGGCATATTCCCGCCCGCTATGAGGATTACAGCCAGATGATGCCGATCGGCGATCTGGATGCCGGACAGAAGGTTCATATTGAAGGCGAGATCGTCAAAATAGACAGCCGCCGGATATTTCCCCGCCGATTGACCATCACCACCGCTATCGTCAAAGACGATAGCGGTGCGATCAAAGTGGTCTGGTTCAATCAGCCCTATCTGGTCAACACGTTACCTGAAGGCACCCGTGTCAGCTTGGCCGGAACCGTGAAGCTCGACAAACACGGCTTGTATCTCGCCAGCCCCACCCACGAAAAGGCCGGCGAGGGCTCCGCGCAGCTGACGCACACCGAAGGCCTGGTCGCCGTGTACCCGGAAACAGAAGGCATCACTTCCAAATATTTACGCTTCCTCATCAAACCGCTCCTGGAAACCGTCGAGATCGCCGATCCGCTCCCGGAAGATCTCCTGGTCGCCAACGGCTTACCTGCGCTCCGCGACGCGCTCCACGCCATCCACCATCCCCACACGCTCGGCGAAGCCGAGCAGGCTAAAAAACGATTGGCGTTCGACGATCTGCTGCTCTTCCAGATGAAAGCGCTTCTGGAACGGAGGAAAATAAACCAGCTTAAATCGATTCCTATCGCTTTCGACCAAGAATATATTTCTTCATTCATTGAACAATTGCCGTTTCCGCTGACAAAAGACCAGAAGATCGCAGCCTGGGAAATTTTAAAGGACTTGGAAAAACCTCATCCCATGAACCGTCTTATGGAAGGCGATGTGGGCAGCGGCAAGACCGTGGTCGCGCTGATCGCGGCGATGCAGGTAGCCCAGAAGGGCTCGCAGGCTGTTTTTTTGGCGCCGACCGAAGTGCTGGCAAATCAACATTTTGAAACTATCAGAGCGCTGGCTGGCCGCCATAATCTGGAAATTGCGCTCCTGACCGGCTCGACCGGCATTACTACGCACTCGCTCGGCAAGAAGGCTGAAATCAAAAAACGCATCGCCCGGGGCGATGTGAAAATCGTTGTCGGCACGCATGCCTTAATCCAAAAAGACGTTTCTTTTGATGATCTGGCGCTGGTAGTGATTGACGAACAGCATCGGTTCGGCGTGCGCCAGCGTGCGGCACTCGTCAAAAACCAGGCCTTCGTCCCCCATTTGCTTTCCATGACCGCCACGCCGATCCCCCGCACGCTGGCGCTCTCCATTTACGGCGACTTGGATATTTCCATCATCAAAGAAAAGCCGAGGAATCGGCAGAAAATTATCACCAAAGTCATTCCGCCTTCCCAGCGAAGCGCAGCCTATGAATTTATCCGATCCGAAGTCAAAGCCGGGCGCCAAGTGTTCGTCGTCTGCCCTCGCATTGAAATCAGCGACAAGCCAAAGGAAGATCCTGCCGGCGCGCTGGCCGCCGCCAAGACTGAAAAAGAATACAAAGCCAAGCAGCTCAAGATGGCCTGGGCCGAAGCCAAAGCCGTAAAAGACGAGTACGAGCGGCTATCCAAAGAAATATTCCCCGATCTAAAGGTCGGCATGCTGCACGGCAAACTCAAACCTAGAGAGAAACAAGCGGTGATGACGCGCTTTAAGGAGGGATTTATCGACATTCTCGTCTCGACCTCGGTGATCGAAGTCGGCGTGGACGTCCCGAACGCCACGATCATGATGATCGAGAACGCTGACCGCTTCGGCCTGGCCCAGCTGCACCAATTCCGCGGCCGAATCGGCCGCGGAATCTATCAGTCTACGTGTCTCTTGTTCGCCACCAGTGCGGAAAAATACATCAACCAGCGCCTGAAGGCGCTGGTTGATTGCGACGATGGATTTCTCTTGGCTGAAAAAGATATGGCCATTCGCGGTCCCGGCGAGTTCTTCGGCAGCCAGCAATCGGGCCTTCCCGACCTGGCCATGACCGCTCTGGCCGACACCGAACTTATCAAAAAAGCCCGCGCCCAAGCCCGGGCTATTCTCAAGGATGACGTGAACCTTACCCATCATCCGATCTTAAAACAGCGCCTGGCTGAATTCCAATCCCTCACCCATTTTGAATAGCTAACCGCTACTTCCCCGCGCGGCCTTTGGGCGTAACCCAGAATCCCATGTAGCGGCCCAGCATCAGGCGCGTTTGAGCGTCCAAAGCCGGGATGGCGCCGAAGAGTACAAAATTTACGGGAAACAAAACCCATTGCGCCACCATGAAGATCCATTTGAAGCGGCCGTACTGCGGCGGCCGCGGCGGGAGCATCAAGATGCTCAATGCCGCAGACGTAATTAAGCCGAGCATGGCGATATCGAGAATATAGCTGGTGATCTTGGGCAGGTTATATGACAGGATCGTAGTGCCGAAGTGCGCGCCGCCGACCAGAATCGGCAGCCAGCTTAAGAGAAAGATGATGAGAGCGTTGGTCGGACTGGAATGCGTGCGTTCCAGCTGAATGAACGTCTGGTGCCACTTCGTGCTGATCGGAATTTTCTTGTTCTTCCAGAAACCGAACATAAGATATGGGTTGTTCTCGGCGCCCCAATGCCAGCGACGAATCTGTTTGTATTGGTTTTTGATGGTCTGCCAGAATGTCGGTGCGACATTCGCATCCATATAGACGGGATAGTATAGAGGGACGGTTTCCCAGTCGCCGTCGTAGCGAAGCAGACACTGCCAAAAAATACGCGAATCCTCGCTGACGACATTCTTTTGCCAGAAACCGATGTCGACGAGGGCTTGAAAGCCGATGGACTGGGAAGAAAACGTAACCAACTGCTCGCGGCGAGCCTGCTGGATCATCTGCCAAAAGGTCGTCGAGAATGCGAATACCCGGGCAAACGACGTCGCTTCCCTGATGTTATTGGTAAACAGCGGGATTGGCTGGAACGAAGAATGCATCGGATCCCGCGCGGTCAGATAGTGCCAGGCCAGGCAGGCGAAAAATTGCTCTGGCACGACGGTATCGATATCGAATACCGATACGATCACGCGGCTGTACGGAATCGCCAGCTGATCAACAATTTCCCGTTTCACCTGCTCTCCCGCCCAGGCTACATTGGCGCCTTTGCCAAGAATTTCGCCCGGCAAACCGGAGGGATGCGCGGTAACGATAAATTTAAAAAATGAAGAACCGAACTCTTCAGCGGCGCGTTGAGACAGCTCGGCGCCATGCGCGCCGGCCCGTTCTTCGGTGGCCAAAACAACGATAAATTTATCATGCGGATATGCGTTGCGTACGATTGAATGGAGGCCGGCGCGCACGATCGCATAGGGCTCATTGTAGACGGGCAAGATGATCAGATGATACAGATCTTGCCAGCGGACGCCGGGTAAAATCGGATTCTCGCCGACCGTCTCCAGACGCGCGGTCCAGTCGACTTTCAGATGCCGGCGCATATGCGTAAACGATGTGCGCGTCAGCAGCGAAAGATAGATGGTTTTGATGAGCCAATAGATATCGAAGATGATGATGAAAAACGCCGCAAATACCGGCGCCCAAAAAGAAATCGCCACCACTGCTGCCAGCGTCAGCCACGCCAAAAGACCCGGCAGGATCTCAAAAAAACGATATAGCCGTCGTTCCGACGGCTTTGAAAGGTCGCTGGCCCTTCCGACAGAGAGATAATACTCCATGGGTATATTAAACCACGTTTTTCCTTTATTTTCAACTATCGGAGAATGAATGCATAGAGAGCGTCCGTCAGATCAACGAGGCCGTTTTTAGCGGCAATCTCAAGGTCAGCCAGATGCTGAAAATCCCCGCGCAATGAGGCCAGAGAACGCGAGGCAACCGCGGGGATCATTTTTTTAGCGACGAACGGATGCACTCCGGCGGTCGCGGCGACCGCCGGAGTGGCGGCTGCCCGGGCCGTCGCGTCTTTGACGGCTAGCATCGTTCGAACTTGATAGGCGAGCATTGAAGCAACGTAGTAAGGATCGCGGCCTTGAGCAAGTTCAGCATACAGCAGCTCCAGCGCCCGGGCAGTCTTGCCCGCACCGACTGCATCGACAAATTCAAAAATATTGGTTTCCTGTTCTGTTCGAATTAAAGCCGAAATGGCCTCGGCTGTGATGGGACCGCGCGCATAATTGGCCACTTTCTCAAGATTTTCGATTCGCTGCCAGCTGTCGGTTCCCGCCACTGCCAGAAACTTCTGCAGCGCGCCGGGCGCAAACGAAACGTTGCGCCCGGCCGCTTCAGCCCTGATCCATTGTTCCAGCTTGGCGCCGGCCAATGGTGAAAATTCACGAACGAGATGCGGTTTGCCGGCAAAAAAATCAAAGGCGGCCTTCGGCTTTGCCTCGGCCGCCGAACCCGGATGTATTGCCATCACCACGCGCTGGGGATCTTCAGAAACCTTGAATCGCTCCAGAATTTCTTGAATCTGGACCGCGCAGTCTGCCGAGGCAAACGCGTTGGCCAGTACGATGAGCTGGACTTCCTGAAAAAAGGAATTAGTCTTGAGCGCATTCTCAAGCGCTGCAGCTCCTTCATCTGCCGCCGCATCCGCAAAAAACAAGTTCATTCCGCTTGAATGCTTGGCGCGATAGCTCGCCAAAACCGTTTCACGGTTTTGGCGAAGCCGATAGCCGTCAGTTCCGTACAGAAAAATAATCATGAGGAGGTAACGATCTCAATCCAAATCGGACCAGGGACGAATTTAATTTCTTTGTGCTGATTATCGAAAAATCGCAGCGGGCTGTCCAGGGCGGCCGGATCTTTCTGCCACGTTCCGGAAATCACAATACCATTCTGATAGATGTCGGCCGGGCCGCCACCCGTTGTCCGAACCACAATATATTGATCCCCTTCCCGAAGGACATGCGAATCGGTATGCATGAGCACTACCGCCGAGGCTGCAACTTGCTCGCCCGTATTCTTATCAATCTCGCTCGCATGGCCGCGCAATCGAAGATATGCATTATTGGCGGCATCATATGTCCACTCGACATTATCCAAGCCCGAATAGCCGGCGTATGGAATGGCGATGGAGGAAGCGACATTTGAAAGATTTTTTGCCGGCGCGTCAGTAGAATGGAGGTAACCGGGAAAATTTTTGGTTAAATCATAACCGAGCTTGGTTGCTTGGCCTCGGAGTAAGTCTAGTGTGGTAAAGCCATTGTGGGGCGCCGGAATGCCGGGCTTGCGATAAAAGATAGTGCCGTCATAGTACAACGCATTGACGTTATCGATAACGTGCTGGTTTAGCTCATCCAGCGCTCCATGTTCTCCGCCCCAGTGAGCGTAAACGGAATCAAGCCCGGCTGCGAGCGGGATGAAATCCTCTCGAGCAGAACGAACTGATCCGATTTCTTTGGGCGTTTGGCATTGAAACACAGTCATAAAACGGGTAATGCCGTCGGGGGTAACCGGCATTTCGACAACGAGATCGGCTTGGCCGATGCCCGAAAGGGGCCGGGCTTCCGGATCCGAAGCCAGCATAACGGCAATCGGCCGCTGGGCCGCATTATCGCACGGCAAGCCGGCAATAGGGCTTGTCGGCTGGCTTTGGACGCTATGACCGATGATGTTGAATTGAATGGAACGGCTAAGCCAGACACCCAGAAAAACCAGGCCGGCAATACTGGCGATCCCCAGCGCCAGCCACCATTTGCGGCGCAGGAGCGCCGAGAAGAAAGGTTTCCAATGCATGACTTTTATTTTACCACTTGATGGACAGGACAGAAATGGGCCGAGCGGCCGCCGATGACCAGCCGAGCAATAACGCCGCCGTCTTTTTTCAAACACGGCTGGCCGGTGCGATGGTATGCTTTATGGATATTCTGATAGCTCCCCTTTTCGCCCGACGGAGTCCGATAATCATCTAGACTTGAACCTTTTAACTCAATAGACTTTTGAAGGATTTTTTTCATTGCCGCGTAGATATGCCGGATGTCAGTTTCCGTTAAATGCTCAACTCGTGAGAGCGGATGCAGCCCGACCGTCCACAAGATTTCATCGGCGTAGATGTTGCCGATACCGACAATGAAGAACGGGTCCATGAGCACCTGCTTGATCCGGCCACGCTTTTTCTCGAATAATTTTTTGAAATCAGGAAAAGAAACATCAAGCGGCTCGGGGCCAAGCCGGGTAATTTCTTTCTGCACGCCGATCGAATCGTCACTCACGAGAATCACGCGGGCAAAGCGCCGCAAATCGGACATCGCCAGCTGATAGCCGTTATCCAAGGAAAATACGAAACGGAGGTATTTGTTTTTCGGATCATCCCGGATGGGGCCCCGCTCATTGCTCCGCCACACGCCGTCTTTCTGGATCAGCTTGCCGTATAGTAAGTGCCCTGAAATTTTCTGATGGATAAAAAGGCTTTGGGGACCCTCAATGTCAATCACGATGAACTTGGCCCGCCTCCAGACTTTGAGAATTTTCTTGCCCACGATGGCTTTCTTAAGCGCCGTCGCGCCGCCTGCCTGTCGAAACGGTTTTTCCCGATCCGCCCAGACGTCAACAAATCGAAGCCCGACAAGCTTCTTCCGCAAGCCTCGTACGGTTGTTTCGACTTCAGGTAATTCCGGCATTAGAGTTTTTCCATCTCCGCCCAATTAGCCCCGATTTTGGCATCTACCACAATCGGTACTTTAAATTCCCGGACCGACTGCATAATCTCGACTATCTTGGGCGTAATCTCGGCAACCATATCCTGTTTTACTTCAAAGAGCAGCTCATCGTGGACTTGGAGCAGCATAGCCGCTTGTCCGGCATACGCAGCATCGATAAGTTTCTGGATTTCGATCATGGCGAGTTTAATCAGATCGGCAGAGGTGCCCTGAACCGGCATATTGATCGCCATGCGTTCGGCCGCCGCCTGGACGGCCGGCATGGTTGAATGGATGTCGGGCAAGAGTCGGCGGCGGCCGAAGACGGTTTCCACCCAGCCCTGGCGGCGGGCAAGGGCCTTCGTGTCTTCCATATAGCGGGCCAGGCCCGCAAATTCATGCATATAGTTTTGAATAAACAACCGCGCTTCGTCCCGGCCCACGCCCGCCGCCCGCTGGAACCCGAGAATGCCCATGCCGTACAGCACGCCGAAATTCAGCACCTTCGCCTGACGGCGCATTTCTTTGGTCACCAATTCGGGCTTAACTCGAAACACGTCGGCGGCGGTACGCGTGTGAATATCTTCTCCCCGCCGGAACGCTTCGGTCATTTCCTTATCGCCGGAAATATGGGCGGCAATGCGCAATTCGAGTTGTGAATAGTCGCAGGAAACCAATTTCCAGCCTGGTCGAGCGATAAACGCTTTCCGAAATTCTTGGCCCAGCTCGGTCCGAATCGGGATATTTTGAAGGTTAGGATCTTGGCTTGAGAGTCGTCCTGTCGTTGCACCGGTCTGATTATAGGTGGTATGGATGCGATGATCGGCTGGATCAATAAGAGATGGCAACGGATCGATATACGTAGTCTTTAATTTTTGAAGTTCCCGGTATTTCAGAATCAGGGCCACGATCGGATGTTCATCAACAAGTTTTTCCAATTCGCCGGCTGCCGTGGACTTGGCGCCTTTGCCGGTTTTCTTGACTTTCCCGCGCAAACCCAGCGTGTCGAACAGTATACCTGAAAGCTGCTGGGGTGAATTAATATTAAATGCGGAACCGGCCATGCCATGAATCTGGGTCTCCAGAATCGAGATTTCCGCGGCAACCTTGGCGCCGAGGCCGGTGGCAATTTTATCGTCGACGAGAATGCCGATGGCCTCCATCCGAGCCAGCACCGGCGACAGCGGCAACTCAATATCGGTTAAGACTGAGGCCGTATGAAGATTCTTGAGGCGCTCCCGATACCGCTGGGCAAGTTTCGCCAGATGATCGGCTCGAGCAGAAAAACCGCCTGAAACATCCTGATTGAATTCGGCAAAATACAGGCGTTCTAAGGCATAATCACGCGTGTCGGAATTGAGAACATAGGCTGCCAGCTTCACATCAAAAACAAAGCCGGTCGGCATCCAGCCGCGTTTCAATCCCCAGCGGACGATTGCCTTGGTATCATGAACGAGCTTGCCGATATCAGGATCGGTCAAAATCTCGGCCAGCCCCGCGCCGATAGCTTTGTCGCCTGCCGCCATCTCTGAAACCGCGATCGGGTTTTCTGAGTTGGCGGCGACCACGATCACCTCTTGGGTTATGTCGAAAACTATTTCCCGTGCCTTTTTGAGAGCCGTGAGATGTGCCAGGATTTCACGCTCGTCGGCAACCAAAGTTGATGGCACAGAGGCCTCAAACAAAGTCGCCGGCGCAGCCGGCGACTTTGTTTGAGCGCCGGCCTCCTCAATCTCCGCAAGCCGCTTCACGGTGCTATACAGCGCCAAGTCCTTCAGCATCCCCTCGAGCCCAGACCGATCCAGATGGCTTCGCCACTGGGCTTCATCGAGAGAAAAATGGATATCCACGTCGCGGATAATTGTCGCCAGCTTTTTTGAAAAAAACGCCTGATCCTTGTTATCAATCAACTTCTGGCTCAATTTTTCGGTCAGTATTTTAGGCTTTTTCCCTTTTTTCTCAAGCGCCCGATACAAATCATCGAGACTGCCGAATTCCTTAATTAAAGCTGACGCGGTTTTTTCGCCGATCCCGGGCACCCCGGGAATATTATCCGAGGGATCGCCTTTCAGACCTTTAAAATCAATTAACTGTTCCGGCGACAAGCCATATCGTTTCTCGACTTCTGATTCATCATACGTCACCGTATCAGTTACGCCTTTGCGCAGCGTCCAGACAACGACTTTCTTGCCCTCGACCAGTTGCAAGGTGTCCAAATCGCCGGTCATAATGATCGTCTGAAGATTCTTGTGTTCCTTCGCTTGTTCCGATAATGCTCCGATTACGTCATCAGCTTCGAATCCCGCCTTTTCAAAAATGGGAATTCCAAATGCGGCCAAAAGTTCCTTAATGTACGGAACTTGAGCATGCAACTCATCAGGCGCTTTGACCCGATGGCTTTTGTACTCGGCAAATTCCTCATGGCGAAACGTCGGGCCGGCTAAATCAAATGCAGCCGCAATATATTCCGGCTGCACGTCTTTGATCATTTTGATGAGCACGGACATGAAGCCGAAGACAGCATTTGTCGGCACGCCGCTCGACGTGGCAAGCGGCGGCAAAGCGTGAAATGCCCGATGAACCAGCGCATGGCCGTCAATGAGAACAAGTTTTTTCATGAGATAATGATTCTTCGTTTCTGTTCCGCCACATGATCGATGTGGATCGTGATTCGTTTCGCCGGCAGGATGTCCGCTACCCGCTCGGGCCATTCGATCAGAATAACAGCATCGGGCTGGCGCAGAATTTCTTCGATTCCTAAGGCTTTCAGATCGCCAGAATCTCGCAAGCGGTAGCAGTCAATGTGATAGAGATGAGTAAACGGCCCGGCGGCAATTTTATATTTCTTTAAAATAGTAAATGTAGGGCTTTTGAGTTTTTCGGAAATGCCGAGCGCGGCGGCGAAGGCCTGCACAAAGGTTGTTTTGCCCGCTCCTAGTTCCCCTTCCAAACCTACGACGACCGGTCCGTTTACCAATTCTTCTACGACCGCCTTGGCGTATGTTTGAGCAATCACGGCTGTCTCGCTGATCCCCTCCGAAACGTATTCGCGCATGGTCCCATCATAGCCGTTTAATTGGCTTTTTTCAAGGATTTTTTGTAATTGAAAAGCCCGAGTTCGAAGTCGCCTGACGGCGACGAACTCGGGCTGTCGGTCCGCGCGACCGCGGACTGATGAAAGAACAGGAAAGAACTACTTTGGGCCACATAGCTTTTGGGTCCGTTCCGATTCCCGACTCCAGCCATACTCGTTGTAGAGTCGACTGAAGCACTCATCGGCATCCTCTCCCAGCCGGCGGCCCTCGATTGGCGCTGGCGCCGCTGACAGAGGAGTCTGTGACTGTGGCGCCGGATTATCGGGAACATAGCTGAAATTCCCGCCAACCCGGTCACCAACCTGCGGCGCCCGGAAACCCTTGGGAACGGTTTCACGGTACAACCGCTGGCCTTCGCTTAGGAACCGCGGCGACGCCTCCACAAATCCAGAGAGGAGCACAAGGATCGCCAGTCCTGCAACCACCCAGCGGCCCCAGCGCGGCGCTTTGGACCAGATACCGGTCCAGAACACCACAATGAGGAGGCCGATCCCAATGAGAATTCGGCTTTCCGCGGAGAGCAGCCAGAACTGGCGCCAGAGCTCCAGATAGAGTGCCCCAATGATCACCAGCGCCGTAAGGATACGGAACCAGTAAACTTCAAGGAACCTCTGGAACCTTGACCAATGGTTGGTCATCGCCCAGCCGGCGGCCACCACGGCTCCAACCAGCAATGCTTCTTCGGTCCAGGCGCGAGCCAAGATGAAGATGATGACCACGCCAGTCAGTACCGCTGCCGCAAACCAAGCATGGCGGCCGCGGCCAGCACTCCAGGTACGGAGTACCAGGTGGTTGTGAGGCCAGGTCTTCACCATAGCAATGATGAAGATAATGACCGCCACCGCCAAGGTGAAGGTCCATTTGTATTCCATACGCATTCTCCAATCTCTGTAAGGAGAGCGCCCTATGCGCACTCCCATCTACTGGGTGCAGGAATTCCGCAGATGCACAATTCCTGCTTTGTCGCGCTCCACGCACAGATCAGTGTACTCCATCATCAGTACACCGTCGATCTTGGCATTGGAGCCAGTGTTCTGCTTGCGGAACCGGTATTCTGTTTCCGCCCATGGCACACATGCCGTCCGACCGGAACCAATGGTCAGGTCGCTTCCGTCCATGGCGATCATGGCTTCCGTATCATTCCGGACACGAACCGAACCCGGCGTGCAGACGGAAGACTGCGGCATGGAGTACGAAACTTCTGATCCGGCTTCAGCAGCAACAGATCCTACCGAAGCCAATGCCGCACGTTGTGCGGCGGCTTCTTCAGCGAGAAGCTGAAGCTGCCGAGTGGCGGCTGTTTGAGCCACCATCATGTCAACATCCGGACGCGAGATGTTCATCGCCGTTGGAACCATGCGTTCCGTATTCTGGCGACGATGGCCGGCAATAGAATCCGCAATGATGCCCGCAACGGCGCCGATCGCGGCTCCCTTCAAGGTTCCGGAGACCCGACCATTACTGGCCATCGCTCCGATGACGGCACCGGCACCGGCCCCAAGGGCCGTACCGCCGCCGATTCTGATCCGAAGGGGACTGCCGAGGCGACGGCCGCTCAAAAGGGCCATAGCCATGAATGTCCCATCCTGAAGATAGTATCCGCGATATCCGCCGTAGACGGCGGAATACATCGCAAATTCCGCGGGGGAGATCTGCGACCGCGCTGCCAGGATTCGAGCCTGGTTGATCGCGATCGAGACGTTATCCTGGGCAGCCGCCGGAACGGCGGCTGCCAGAAACAAACAGAGAACTGCGAGTACAGGTTTCATGCATCACCTCGTGAAAGCTCGCGCTCGCGCGTCGAGCGGGAAAAATGTCCAAGGGTGTCACCGGTGACATGTCACCAGTGACACCATCCAATTGTGAACGTGCTGTCACCTTGCTATGGCTACATTATATCAAATTTATACTGTTTTGTAAAGTGGTATAATATAGCCTAAAAACACCGTTTTCAGGGGTGACGGGGTAACACACTGTAGTGTCATGGTGTCACCTGTCACCTCTGGCACTGGTGACACCTATTTTGACACCAGTGTCACCTATTCAGTGTCACCCCTTACTCAATATTTTTATAGTGTCGAATCTTTGCTACTTTATGCTTAAGATCAAGGGTAACCGCGACTACATCCATTTGCCACAGAGTTTCTTCTCCTAGACGATATTCGATCAGAAAAGTCCGGGCGATTCGTTCCATCCGAACCTGCTTGGCATGATTAACGCGAAGCTCCGGTTCAAATCCTGCCATCTCTCGGCTATTGGTTTTTACTTCAACCAGAACAACAACCCCTTCTTTTGACGCAATAATATCTGCCTCGCCCCACGGTTTTCGGTAGTTTTGAGCCAATATACGATATCCCTTTTGGCTTAAATAGCGAGCCGCGTATCTCTCTCCCACCGCCCCGATAAAGATATGTCTATTTTGCGTCATTCCCCCTTACTCTACCACCAGAAAATCTATCCACAAACCCGATTGACCAAGGGCTAGTTTTGTGATACCCTTAGAGCACGTTCTCGTCCAGAGAACTTTTGTCTTTGTTAAGGCCAAATCCCATTTTTACAGACCTCAAAAAATCGTTGCGTCGCTTGCGCATTTCCGGTTCTACCGGCTATGCTGGCTTTAAAAAAGCAGCCACTCATAAAGGAGTCCAGTTGTATGCCACTATCGGTCTTGCACTTATCCTGATCGTCTTAAAAAGCCAAACCGGCGACGAATCAGGATTTTTTAATTCGGTTGTCCATCATTACATCGAAGAGACATCAGCTGCCATCAATGCTTCGGGCCCCGATGACCAGTTAGCTGATATTAGCGGGTTGGCAGTCCAGCAAGATACTTCCGGCCGCGGATCGGATATTAACCTCCTCTCTTCTTCAATCCAGGAGAATTCAATCGTAGCTTCCGATCCGAGCTCAACCGATTACCTGACAAGTTTTTTGCCCAACAAAATAATCGAATATACCGTACAGCCAGGCGACGCTATTTCATTTATTGCATCCGACTTCGGCGTGAGCGTGAATTCAATTATTTGGGCCAATAATTTAAAGAGTGCTGATGCAATTAGTCCTGGTCAAGTACTTAAAATCCCTCCAATTTCCGGAGTTATTCATACGGTTGCAAAAGGCGATACGGTTTCCAGTATTGCCAAAAAATACAATGCAGATGCGGACAAAATTGTCGCTTTTAATGACATCAATGATAATCAATTAACGATCGGTAATGATATTGTAGTTCCTGCAGGAACTCCGGCCGGTTCCTCTAAAGTTTCTTCTTCATCAATCGTTGTCTCTACCGCTCAAAATTTTTCTCACCTCCCTGATCTTGGCGATTATTTCCTTATTCCGACAACCGGCTATGATTGGGGGATTATCCATGATCGAAACGGTGTAGATATAGCCAACTCTTGCGGTACGCCGATTCACGCGGCAGCTGACGGATCAGTCGCAATTGCACTCTCTAGCGGCTGGAATGGCGGTTTCGGTGAATACATCAAATTGATCCACGGAAATGGCACTGAAACATTGTACGCTCACTTAAGTAAACTTTTTGTCAGTGCAGGAGAAACTGTCACCAAAGGTGAGACTATTGCGCTCATGGGCACAACTGGCCATTCAACAGGATGTCATCTCCATTTCGAAGTTCATGGCGCCAAGAATCCGCTTGCAAAATAGTTAAACAGCTCCGGAAGCCACTTTTTCGTTGATTTTTAAACTCATCGCTTCGGCAATATGCTTTTCTCCAACATACTGAGAAGCGTCAAGATCGGCTATTGTACGGCCGATCTTTTTGATTTTATGGTATGTGCGCAATGATACATTCTTGGCTGAAATAAATTGCCTCAAGAGCGATTCGGCAGATGGAGTAAGGATACAGAATAAGTCTATGTTTTTGTAGCTAATTTCAGCATTATTTAAAATATCAGTTCCCAAAAAGCGCTTCTCTTGAATGGCTCGAGCTGCCGCTACCAAGTGTCTTACTTTTTTAAACTCCTCAAGGGGCATAAGATCGTTTGTTTTTTCGAACAGAGAGGTTTCTCGAGGGACGAGAACTTGGATATCAATACGATCCAAGAGGGGGCCTGATATTTTCTTTCGATAGCGAGTGATGTTAATCGGGGAACAGACGCATTCTTCACTGGAATTTCCCAAATTACCGCATGGGCATGGATTCATAGCCCCTATAAGCATAGATTTGGCCGGTAGACGCACGGAACCCGCTGCACGTGAGACTGTGATCATTCCTTCTTCCAGCGGCTCTCTAAGGCCCTCTAAAACGTTTCTGGAGAATTCGGGTAATTCGTCGAGGAAAAGTACGCCACGATGGGCTAAGCTAATTTCGCCGGGCCGAGGACTGCTTCCGCCGCCGACAATAGCGGCGGCGGAAGCAGTATGGTGAGGATTTCGGAAGGGCCGCTGATGGGGAAATACGCCGTTTTTAAGTAATCCAAGCGCGCTATATATCCGAGCAACTTCGATTGCTTCAGAAAATAACAGGGGAGGCAGTAAATCCATTAAAGACTTAGCCAAAAGCGTTTTTCCTGTTCCCGGCGGCCCGCTCATCAAGAGATTGTGGCCGCCGGAGGCGGCCACAATCAACGCTCTTTTAGCTGCATATTGACCCTTAATCATGCGAAACGAATCGCCGCCGCCCTGCTCATCTTCCAAGGAAGGCAGGAGAGTTCGCTCAGCTGGGGTAATAAGCAACTTTCCGGAAAGGTGAGAAATAACAGCAGTAATACTAGATACGCCAAATATGGAAACACCTTCAACGACAGCTGCTTCGGCTTGATTGGCTGCAGGGACGAAGATTTCTTTAAAGCCGGCGTTTCGAGCCATTAAAGCGGCTGAAAGAACACCATTTACGGCTTTTACTGAACCGTCCAAGGATAATTCTCCCAAAAAGAGTTTGTCCGAAGTCTGGAAAGAGACCTGCCGAGTCTCCAGGAGATACCCTACAGCAATGGGAAGATCATATGACGGCCCCTCTTTTCGAATATCAGCCGGCGCGAGGTTGATAATAATCTTTTTGTGTTTTGCGCTCGGAGGAGCGAGGCGGTTGGCCCGGATTGCCGAAGCAATCCGCTCTTTTGACTCTTGAACTGCCTTATCGGGCAACCCCACGATGCTGAAAGCATGCAAACCCGGCGTAGAGTCAACCTCAACCTCGATTAATTGAGCATCAATCCCGGTTATGGCGGCCGAAAACAATCGTACAGACATGTCAGGAATACAGCAGTTAAATCAAACAGGAATACTGACAGTATATATCAGATTACAAAAAACTGTCATTTTTCAGAAAAAAAAGCAGCGCAGGTAGCGCTCTTTCGGTCAAAAATGAAAAGGGTAGAGAAAAAGCGACATCTGCGCTGTCTATTGTATGGCTGCCGGCGATCCGCAGCTAATTTCGAAACCGCTAGACAGCAATCATTACGAGGTACTGAATAAAGTATAGAGTGAGAGGTGACAGGTGTCAATGTAATTTGTGGATAAGGTGTCATTGGTGTCATGTGTCACCAATGACACCTCTGTCACCATAATTTTTTGGCTTTAATTCTTAACTATTTTAGGTGACATAGTGACAGGTGACACTGTCACTATGTCATGGTGACAACAGTGCCATGTCACCTTGTCACCATCCTATCCACACCACCGCCCCGGTATAACCGGGGCGGTGGTGTGGACGAACAACATATCTTTTTGTTCCTCTAAGACCCTACGGTTTGAGAGAAGAGCCGGATGGCATCAATTGCCGCAAACATTGCTTCCCTTGACCCGGCCATGATCAAGTATGACTTGCCTTGATACGATAAGATTCCATAATCAATCGAGGCATCGGGGAATGCAAAATTCTTGTAGCGAACCGAGGTGCCCTGATAATCGGTACTCAAGAAAGGATCAACATTTTTACTGGGTGTAATAGCAAAAAGGGAAGCAAGATCATTGGACATCGTTGGTTCCCAACTCTGCAGGGTTCCATAGGCCGGACTCGTTAATTCAGTAATGAAGACAAGGCGTTTTGCTCCTGTCGATGCTTGTGCTATCTTGCCGGCGCTGGTAAATGCTTCTTGCTGTCCGTAGACCAGAACAACCGAATCGCTGCCAATCAGATTGTTAATATCAGCCGGATAGTTGACGAGGAATCGGGAAAGAAGCTGAAAGGGCGTTAATGCAATCGTAGCATTGGCATCCGTAACCGTAATCTGCCCAAATAGCCCTAAAGAAGGAGTCACGCTGGTCTTATACGAGCTTAGGAATGCCTGAAGCGCATCCCCAGTAGCCGGCAATGCAATCGTGGCGGCCCGAGACGGAAAAATATCGCTTAACCGTACATTTACTGGCGTAGGTGTCGGCGTAACGGTTGGAGTCGGTGTTTCAACGACAACTTCTTCAGTATCACGAATAAAGAAGTACCAATACCCTCCGCCCAAAACGAGGGCAGCAGCTAAAATACTTAACAAAACAATAAGTGGACGGCGGGAAGTTCCACCGCCCAGGCCGGCTTCAGGCACTGAAAACTGACTCTTTGCTTCAGGAGCAGCAGGTTGGGGAGCGGGCGGCGTTTGACCAGGAATACGCGGCAAGAAAGGTGCCGGCGGAGACGACTGGGTGGGTCCTAGTGTGGCTGTAGGACCGGACGAGCGAGCTACTGGAGCAACCGGAACAGAATGTTGAGGGGTCGGTGTCGGCGTGGCAGGCATCGTAGGGGCCGTGGGGACCCTTCGCGGAGTAGTTATTCCCTGAAGCGGCTGTCCCGCTTTTAGCTTGCTAACATCATCATTCATGGTACGAATGTTCGATTGATATTCCCGAGGCTGAACTTGGGGTGCCGGAGAACCGGGAATAGTCGGCGCCGGTGAAGGAGCTGGTTTGGGAGCGGCAGGCGCGGGCCGAGAAACTGGCGCGGGTGATGGGGTATTGGGAGCCGTAGGAACAGACTGAGAAGGAGCGCTAGAAGTCGTTCCTCCGCCTTGCGGACGGCTCAATTCTTTAACCAATTCATCAATATTTACTTGCGGATTTGTCGGTGGATTCTGGCCCGGAACATCTGCCATAGTGAGGGAGATCTGGAATCGCGAAAGGCAATTCTAAATCTTTTAAATAATTGCCTTTATTGTAGCATAGCCGAAAATAATTTTGTACAGATACTACTTCCGCTGTCCTTTCATGGTCAGATTCAAGCGGCCGAGTTCATCGACGTTCTTCACCCAGACATGGACTTTCTGGCCTTCGGCAAGGATATCGCTGGGGTGCCGGACTCGCTCACGACTCATTTCTGAAACATGGACTAGCCCGTCAATTCCCGGCAAAATCTCTACGAAAGCCCCGAAATCCATAATTTTCACGACAGTTCCATCAAATTCGTCGCCCGGATTCGGTTCGTAGGTCAATTCATTAATCAAGTCGAGAGCGAGTTTCATGCCGTCGGCGGTGTTGCAAGTGATAAATACCGATCCATCATCTTCAATATCGATCTCAGCGCCGGTTCGTTCGATAATTTCATTGATCGTTTTGCCGCCGCTGCCGATAACTGCTCCGATTTTCTTGGGATTAATCTTGATGACCTTCACGCGAGGAGCATGAGATGACAGTTCGGGACGGACAGACGGCAGAGCGGATGCAATCACATCCAGAATCTCCAATCGGGCTTTTTTGGCTTGGATCAACGCTTCATGAAGAATCTTGGGAGTAATACCTTCAATCTTAACATCCATCTGCATACCGGTAATACCGTCTCGGGTGCCGGCGACTTTCAAGTCCATATCGCCGTGGTGGTCTTCAGGGCCCTGAATATCCGTCAGAATCTTGTATTTCTCGCCTTTTTCATCAAACATCAAACCCATCGCGATGCCGGCGGCCGGCGCCTTGATCGGCACACCGCCGTCCATGAGGGCAAGCGTCGAACCGCAAACCGAGGCCATCGAGGATGAACCATTGGAAGACAAAATCTCCGATACAACGCGGATTGTGTACGGAAACTCATCTTTGGTTGGAATAATCGGCTCAAGAGAACGTTCGGCGAGATAGCCGTGGCCGATTTCCCGGCGGCCGAGGCCGCCGATTCGCTTTACTTCGCCGGTGCTGTAGCCGGGGAAAACATAATGATGCATGAAACGCTTTTTGGTCAGATCGATCTCCATGGTTTCAAGCCATTGTTCGGCACCCGGAGCAGCCAACGTTAAAATGGACAAGGCCTGGGTTGAGCCGCGATTAAATAACCCGGAACCATGCGTGTGCGGCAATAGTCCCGCATCGGCAGAGATCGCCCGTAATTCATCAGTTTTACGGCCATCAGGTCGTTTTTCTTCTTCCAAAACATTTTTATGCACCATTCGGTCGATTTCCTCTTCAAAAATAACGCTTGCCTCGTTCATTTTTTTTCCCAGGTCGGGATTCTCGGCGAATTGCTGTTTGATATGCTCCATCAATTCAGCCTTAATTTGACCCAATCCTTCGTAGAGTTCATTCTTGCCTTTTCCGGGTAAATACAAAGCCGTACGCAGCTTACTCTCCGAAAAAGTGCGGACCACGGCAATCAGGGAAGCGTCATGCTCCGCGATATTAAGAATTTTCTTGGGTTTGCCGATCTCGGCAACGATTTTCTTCTGAAATTCAATGAGGGCTTGAAGCTCGTCAAAACCTTTGGCAATAGCGTTAGCCATGTCATTTTCGCCGATAATATTGGCGCCGGCTTCGATCATGTTGATACGGCTGGCTGTCCCTGCAACAATAACGTCAAAGTCGCTTTCCTGACGCTGTTTATAGCTCGGATTGATAACAAGGTTGCCGCCGATACGACCCACGCGTGCACCGGCAACCGGCCCATTAAAGGGAATATCCGAAATCATCAGGGCGATTGAAGCGCCGAAAAGAGCCGGCATGTCCGGATCGTTCACGCCATCAAAGGAGAGAACCGTCGCAACCACCTGAATCTCGTTGCGGATATTAGAGTTGAATCGAGGCCGGATCGTGCGATCAATCACTCGGCCTGTTAAAATGGCTTCCTCCGAGGGCTTACCTTCCCGTTTAATCCACTTAGAGCCTTTAATTTTGCCGGCGGCATAGTATTTCTCTTCGTATTCAACCGTCAGCGGCAGGTAATCGACTGCTTTCTCGCTTGCTGACATGGTAGCATTGATGAGAACCGTGGTTTCACCGTATTGAACGCGGACGGTGGCATTGGCCTGGCCGCCCAAACGGCCGGTTTCAACCGTCAGCGGTTGACCGGCAAATTCTGTCTTATATGTTTTAATTTCCGCCATGAAAACGAACAAAAGAGGAGAGCGGTCTCATGATGAGTGAGGCCCGAGCAATGCTAGCCAATCAGCGAAACCGCTTGCGGTTTCGCTGATTGGCTAATTCAGCCCTGATGCCTTGCCGTGTTCTTCGCTTTTGTTATAAATAATTGCTGGCGTTAATATACCACGTCCGACCCGGATTGAAAAGGCCCGCGCAAAGCGCGGGCCTTTTCAATCCTCCGCTATTTCAGGAGTATTTTTTCTTTCAGCTCATCTAAATCCGTAAAGTTATGGGCGGCGTTGATCAGCCGCGCACTCGTTGAGCGGCCAAATCCTGCCACTTCAACGACCTGGCCGTTGAATTTGAGATACTCCACCAACGGCTCGTAATCGCCATCCCCGGAGACAAGAACGATAACATCGACAAGCTTGGACAAAGTAATCGCATCAATAGCGATTGCCACATCCCAGTCGCCTTTTTTCATGCCGCCCGGAAAAATCTGGAGATCCTTTGACTTCAGTTCATAGCCGGCTTTTTCTAAAGCGCTAAAGAACGCCTTTTCTTCTTCGGTATCAGATTTGACCACGTAGGCAACAGCTCGGACAAGTTCGCGGTTCGCCGTAACCAGTTTGAGCAATTCTTTGAAATTAACCCGGTTGTGATAGAGATTCTTGGCCGAATGATACATATTCGACACGTCGACAAACACCCCGATGCGATGATTTTTTCGCTGGGGTACTGTTATTTTTGAGTTAGCCATCTGTTTTTTGCTTAAAATTACTTTCCTAAATCGAGTTTTTTGACCAGCACGGAATGACGCTTGGCGTCAGTACGCTTGAGATAATCAAGCAAGCGCTTGCGCTTGGCAACCATCTTCAAAAGACCGAGACGGGAACTGTTGTCTTTCTGATGTTTTTTCAAATGCTTCGCCAAAGAGTCAATTTCTTTAGTAAATAAAGCAATTTGAGCTTCGGCAGAACCGGTATCTTTGTCATGAATTCGGACGCCTTCCAAAATTTTTGATTTTTGCTGGGTCGTTAAAGCCATGGGTATATGAAATTTAGGACAAATCAATTCTATCACAAACTCGGCCAAATTACAAGACCCCGGTTCCCATCGATTCCTGTACATCGTATAATGATACTTATGGACGTAAAGACTCTCAAACAGCAGTATCTCGAGTACCTGGAGATCGAAAAAAACCGATCGCCAAAAACCCTTGAGAACTATAACCGATACTTGGATCGGTTCCTGCAATTCGCCAAAATCTCCAGCCCTGTCCAGTTGGATGAAGAGAAGGTCCGGATGTTTCGGCTATGGCTGAATCGCCAGACCGACCGCGACGGCCAGCCGCTCAAGCGTATCACTCAAAACTACCACATCATTGCCATCCGCAATTTCTTAAAATATCTGGCTAAGCGCGGCGTGAAGAGCGTCTCGCCGGAAAAGATTGAACTTGGCAAACAAGAAGACCGCCATGTTACGTTTCTTGAAAATGAGGAATTGAACCGACTGCTTGATTCGCCGAAGGGGAACGACCTGGACGCATTGCGGGACAAAGCCATTTTGAGCATGCTCTTTAGCACCGGCATGCGCGTCTCCGAACTCTGCTCGCTGAACCGGGATAAAGTCGACCTGAAACGCGGAGAATTGTCGGTCTTAGGAAAAGGTCGCAAAATCCGTCTCGTGTTCATTTCTGACCAAGCGCGCGACCACATCGGGAACTACCTGGATAAACGAAAAGACGCCGACGAAGCGCTCTTCATCCGGATCCCCAAAACCGGCACCTACACCAAGGATAGCGACCTGCGTCTGACGCCGCGCAGCATCCAGCGAATCGTTAAAAAGCATGCCGTTCAAGCGGGAATTATGGGCAAAAAGGTTTCCCCGCACACGCTTCGGCACTCATATGCTACCGATCTGCTCCGCAACGGTGCCGATATCCGTTCTGTTCAGGCTATGCTCGGCCACTCATCCGTCACCACGACTCAAATTTATACCCACGTCACCGATACCCAGCTCCGCGAAGTCCACAAAAAATATCACGGGAAAAAATAATAACGGCCCGCGAAGCGGGCCGTTAGGCGGTAACTTCCAGCTGTAGCGGATCAAATGAAATATCGCTTATCGTTTTTTGCCTCGATAATGCGATGGACCCAAAGCAACAGGCGAGCTTGATGGATTCTAATCGTTCTTTGAGCCGTAGAAACTCGATATGCTCCCGATGAAATTCCAAGTTCAGAGAATCCCGGACCTGTGACCAGGCTATTCAGCAGAGGGAATCTCATGCGGAAATAGGTTTTCGGGCCGGTCTTCATGGGATAGGTTCTAACCCGACCCTGGGCCAGTTCGTACTCATAAACCGAATACAGGAGCCCGGCTGGGACTAGATATGCGACCTTGGTATGAGCAACTAAGAATTCTTCCAAGCCGCGGCCGCCGCGGGCTTTGAAAATACGCAAAGGCAAATTCTTCAATTCGCCGCGCCAGGAACCCCGGTTGGTATAGCAAATGAAGATATAGTTCTTACCGGCAGGATGAGAATCTTCCAAACTTCTGATAAGCTGGCCCTCTTCGATGATTGGCCCGTTGGAAAGGCCGGACATTTTGACTTCGGAATAACTGCCGGAAGAGTGTCGGAGGTCGCCGTTTCGGTGGCTATGGTGCAAAATCATACCGCCTTCCAGATGCTGGGCAACTGTAACGCCGAAGGTATCAATTGTCTCCAGACATCGCCGATACACAGCTGATGTTCGCATACGTTTAAAAGGTCTGTTCTTTTTATAACACTGACGCCGATAGGAGCAAGCAGCTGACGGGGGATAACCCTAATCAAAAATTCCGCTTTGCGGAATTTTTGATTAGGGTGCCTGGGGCCGGACTCGAACCGGCAAGCCTTGCGGCAAGCGATTTTAAGTCGCTCGTGTATACCAATTCCACCACCCAGGCATGATACAGACCGGAGGCGCAGGCGGGAATCGAACCCGCGTATAAGAGTTTTGCAGACTCATGCCTTACCACTTGGCTACTGCGCCCTTTATAACGTTCTGGCGATCTTTTCCTCTTCGTACACTTCCAGTATATCACCAACGCGGACATCGGGATTCTTTTTGGGATCGACTTCAAGGCGAATGCCACCTTCCACGCCTTCGTGGACTTCGGAAACGTCTTCTTTGTTCTGCTGGACTTGAGTAATCTTGCCGGTCAGGACCGTATTCCCATCCCGAACAATCTCGCCCAGAGCGCCGCGAACCAGCGTTCCAGAAGTGACGCGGCCGCCGATGACCTGGAATCGAGCGTCTTTTTTGAATACGCCCAGGATTTTAACTTTGCCGAGCGGAATCCGGCGAACTTCCGGCTCGAGCAGGTTCGCCATTTCTTTGCGGACATATTCGATGAGTTCATAGATAATATCGAACGTGGCGGCAGGAACACTGTCCTGTTCGGCGAGCTTGCGAGCCGAAGATTCAATCGGGACGCGGAAACCAACGATACATCCTTTACCGGCTACGGCGGCACGGACATCAACATCGGTCACGGGACCAATATCATGAGAGATGACGGTGTAGCCGACTTCGTCGGACTTAATTTGGCGCAACGCCGTATCGATCGCTTCCAGCGAACTGGCAACATCGGTTTTCAAGACTAAACGCACATATTTCTTGTTGGAATCGCCGTTCGTCGGCATGCCGCGAAAGAACGAAAACAAGGGAGTAAGATTCACGTTCGCCGCGGATAAATCCATCGCTTCGTCTTTAGAATACGCCGCCCGAAATTGGCGGCCAATTTCGGGGGCAGCCGGCCAACCGATGATGACCACGGGTTGAGACGGCTCGGCTTTGGGAATCGGCTCGCCGATAAAATTCTCCATGGATTTGATTTTGCCGACCACGGTCCCGGCCACGATCCAATCAGCCAGAGACAGGAGGCCTTTTTGAACTAAAGCGGTGGCGACATAGCCACGGCGCTTGTCTAAGTGCGATTCGATGATTACGCCTTCGGCAGGCAGCGTGCGATCTTCTTTCAAGTCTTCCAGTTCGGCAACCAGCAAAATCATATCCAGCAGATCGGGGATATTGCGCTTTTCCTTGGCGGAAACCTCAACCACCGGCACAGTGCCGCCCCAATCCTCAACCAAAACATCCAATCCGGCCAAATCCTGTTTCACTTTTTGGACATTTGCGCCTCCTTTGTCGATCTTGTTAATGGCGACGATAAAGGGGATTTCTTCTTCCTTGATGATTCGAATCGCTTCAGCCGTCTGGGGTTTCACGCTCTCATCGGCCGCGACAACCAAAATCGCCACATCGGCAACTTTGGTGCCGCGCGAACGAATTGCCGTAAAGGCCTCATGGCCCGGCGTATCCAAAAAGGTGATCATCTTGCCGGCATGGGTAACCTGGTAGGCACCGATATGCTGGGTAATGCCTCCCGATTCGGTAGCGACCACGTTGGACTGGCGGATCACATCCAGGAGAGAAGTCTTGCCGTGATCAACATGGCCCAGAACAACCACGATCGGCGGACGATGAGTATTCGATTGTGGCTGTATTTCGGGCATGAAAGTGAAGGTGAATGCCCAAAATTCTATCATTTTTTCGGCATTTGGTCAAAGCCCGGAAGCCAAAAGGGGGTGAGATTCATAAACCCTACTCTTTCTGCATATCTTCGTACGATAATCGCAATTTCTCGACCATCTCATCCGTTACGTCTTGTACTCCGTACTTCTGTAAAAATTGTTTGCCATATCCAGGCCCAAGATTATATTGCAAACTCCAAATCGCGGCAGCAAAATCTACTTGTGGCTTAGCTACCATCAAGTCTCCCAAATCGATATAACCAGAAAATTCTTCTCCTTGGAATATAAAATTCGGCAAACAAGCATCGCCATGAACTAAGACTTTTCCTTCCTTGAAAGCACCAAAAGGACATTCTTTTATGTCTACTGCATGAAATTTATGGAGCGCGTCTATCAATGCGTCAACAACTTTTTCCTTCGACCATTCTTTACTTAAGGCCGCCAAGTTTTTACCCTCAATAGCTGACAGCAAAAGAACATCTTCGCCATCATATGTGGTAGAGCCCAGGACTTTTGGTACAGGCAATTTGTCAGCAAGCCAATCTAGATGAGTACGTTCTTTTTCAAGCCCTTTTCCTATTTTCGCAAAATAGTTTGCTTACATAAAAATTTACACAAAAAACCGACTTCGTAATGAAATCGGCTTTTCAATCGTTAAAAACCCTTATTTTGCTTGGGTTCAAACTTGGTAATCTGGCGGAGAGGGTGGGATTCGAACCCACGAGGCTCGTGAAGAGCCCGGCGGTTTAGTAAACCGCTGCTTTCAACCACTCAGCCACCTCTCCGGAGAGAGCGGCCTCAATGCGGAGACGGGAGGATTCGAACCTCCGGTCCGGTTTTACCCGAACACCTCTTTAGCAAAGAGGTACATTAGACCACTCTGACACGTCTCCAAATTTCCTTGATTTTAGCATTTTTCCTAGCCCCTGGCAATGACAAGCGCGGAGACGGAAGCGGCGCCGGCCGCTTTCAGAACGGCGGCGCATTCATTCAGCGTCGCCCCGGTCGTACAGACATCGTCAACAATGAGCACATTGCGGCCGGCGCCGATTTTGCTGATGCAGGCAAACTGGCCGCGGGCGTTCTTGAACCGTTCAGACCGGTCGGATATTCGCGCTTGCGGCATTGCACGGACGGACCGCTCAAGCAGGGAACCAAAATCGGTTCGCAGCTGGCCGGAAATTCTTCGAGCAATAAGCTCCGACTGGTTAAACCCGCGCCAATTCTCGCGGCGGACGTGCAAGGGAACATTGGTAAGAAGAAAACCCTCGCCGGCAAACGAAATCCGATGGAGCGCTGATTGGTTTCGAATGTATGTTACCGCCCAATCCCCAAGCGGATCGGCCAATTCCGGCAGAAATTTATACTTAAACCCATGGATCGCGGCATGCACGACCGGATGACGATAATCGCTCGCGACGAAAAATCGAGTGATGGCGCACTCCGCTTTGCAGCCCGAACAGGTAAACCCGCCGGGTGAACTCTGGCGGCAGCCAATGCATTCAAGACGGAATTGAAGCGGCACGCTCCGAAAGCAGGCAGAGCAGAGGTATGCACGCTCGAGAAACGCACCGCAGCCCAGGCAGCGATAGGGGAATATCAGGTCGGCAATTCGGCGAATCAGCATATGGGGATAATTCAGCGCACCGGAATTTCTGTTCTGTGATATACTCTATTGTATACAAATCGGCTCCGTGACGCTACGGACGCATTCATCAATGGCTCTATTCGGTCCCAGCAGCACAATCGGCATCGATATCGGCACTGCCGCCATCAAAATCATCGAGCTTACCAAGAAAAGCAACCGCTTTCATTTGAAAAATTACGGCCTCTTTGAAATCAAAAGCATTTCTGGCGCGAGCACCGATCAAAGCATTTTGAAGCTGCCGGATGATGAAATCGCCTGGGGCATTAAAGAACTTCTCAAAAAATCAAAGATCGGCGGCCATAACGTGGTGGCATCGATTCCATCTTTCTCGACATTTGCCACTGTCATTGAAATGCCATACCTCTCCGAAGCGGAACTTGCTAAGGCGCTTCCGTTTGAAGCCCGCAGATACGTACCGATTCCTCTGGATGAAGTCGTACTCGATTGGTCAATCATCGGCATCACCGGCCAAGGCCCCAAACCGACGGTTGAAGTGTTCGTTGCGGCAGTGCCGAAAGACGAAACCGTCCGCTATCAGACGATCATGGCCAAAGCCGGCCTCACGCTCAAAGCTTTAGAACTAGAAAATTCAGCTCTTGCCCGCGCCGTAATCGGCAACGATCTTTCGCCGACTGCGGTAATCAACATCGGCGGACGCAGTACTTCAATCATTATCATTAACAAAGGATACGAACGGCTTTCTCATAACTATGAGGTTGGGGGCTTTGAGATTACGAAGTCTATCGCTCGCTCTTTGAATGTCAGCATCGAGAAGGCCGAAGAACTCAAAAAAACGCTGGGACTCAAGCAGATTGACGAAAATATCATTAACGAAGCCATGTCGTCGCTCATTGATATGATGGCCTTTGAGACTCGAAAAACCATCACTGCCTACGAAACTTCAAAAAACCAGAAAATTTCGCGAATCATACTGGTCGGCGGGATGGCCAACATGCCAAACTTCCTCGAATATTTCAAGCAAAAACTCGGCCAAGACGTGATAATCGGCAATCCCTTCACCCGCATCGTCTACCCCCAGGCACTCGGCCCGGTAATCGGCGAACTGGCCAGTACGTTTTCAGTTGCTACCGGCCTGGCTATGCGCGATATTTAGAAATTGTTGATAAAGCCCTAACCTCAACGCTCAATACGTTGTATACTATATAGTATGGCTGATAAAGGAGGTATCCAGCTTCTTCCGGAGACACGCAAAAGCATTGTCGTTACCACTCCGGGAGAGAACAAGATTATTTATTTCGGAATCGCAGTATTGGCGATCGTTTTGGCCGTGTACGGGGGAGTATGGTGGTATGGTAATCGCCTTGATCAAAAGCTTGATGCCGCCAACGCGGCACTCGTCAATTTGGAAAACGAACGTAACCTGCAAACAGAAGGCGCCCTCTTGACCTTATCCCAGCAAATGAATACTGCCACTCAAATCGTTAAAAATCACACGTATTGGTCTCAAGGCCTCTCCAAAATTGAAGCAGCCCTTCAAAACAAAGTACAATTCGTAAATTTTTCCGGTCAAACTGAAGATAACACGTTCCGTTTTGAGGCTATTACGGATTCTTATTCGACGCTTGCCCGCCAACTTGCGGCATTCGTTGTCGATGATTCCGTTGAAGATATTACGCTGGATAACGTCAGCATTCAAACGACGGGCAAACTTGATGTGACTGCGCACGTCAAGTTTAAACCTGAAAAATTCTTAAAGAAGGAATTAAAATAACATGAAGGCCTATCTTGGAGCATTGATCGTTGTCGCCGCCGCATTTATTTTTTGGTCTTTTGTTATGCCTGGGTATGATCACATCTCTGCGGCCCGCGAAGCCGTGTCCGCCCGAGAGGCGGAATTGACGCAACGAACCTCATTGATTGATCAGATCAATGACTGGGCGCAACAATATTCGCAGCGCTCTGCAGACGTCTCTCGTTTTTCCTATATAGTTCCGGAGAATAAAAGCTCGGCGGAATTAGTCTCAATGCTCGAAACTATCGTACGCCAAAGCGGTTTGACTCTCAATGGCATTTCCCTGGGGAATATTGACCCCAACAATCAAGGCGCGGCCTACCAGACACAAGGAATTGACCTGACGATAACCGGCACCTACTCTGCTTTCCGATCATTTCTTTCCGCCCTTGAACAGAACATCAGAATTATTGATATTACTTCGATAAACGGCGCTCCTGTCGGCGCTGAAAGTTCGGATATCCAATTCCGCCTTAAGGCAAATACATATTTCTTGAATCAATAACATGCCATCTCCCGTATCTTCAACAAACCGCCTCTATGTCTTACTGATCATGATTCTTGGTATTGTGCTTGGTTATATCTATTACAACCAATATGTACAGCCCAATGAAGTTCCCGTTGCCGCTTCGCCAGTCAAAGAGACTGATACTTTGAAAGATTTTCAGAATATCCGACTTGATTTCTCGGTTCTTGATGCTGCTGTTTACAAGAACCTCCAAATCTTCGGCGAGGTTCCTGTCGTGCCGGGAGCGACTGGCAAGCGCGACATTTTTGCTCCATTCTAATATGGCCTGTTTCGTATGCCACAATTTTTGCCCACAACTCTTCTGGACGAACTTGTCCGGACAAATGTAATCTCCCAATCCCAAGCCGACTCTTTCGTCGCCGCGGCCCAAAAAGACGAGAAAGACGTCGGCCAAGTTCTTATTGATCAAGGCATCCTAACCGATGAAGGCCTTGCCGAATTCAAATCAAATCTTTACCATCTCCCGATCGTTAAACTCGAAGAGATTGAACTGAATCGAGACGTTCTCAAAGAAATCGCGGATAATGTCGTTTCCTTTTACAAAGTAGTACCGTTTGCCAAAGAAGACAACGTCTTGAAGGTCGGCATCATCAATCCCGAAAACGTCGAAGCGCTGGAAGCGCTTAAATTCATCGCCGCCAACAAGGGCCTGTCGCTCGAGAAATATATTATCAGCTACAAAGATTTTAATGCGATCACCCGCAACTATCGGACTCTCTCGGGGGAGGTGAGCCAGGCCCTGGAATCCCTCAATGAAGAATTCCAGAAAAAGAGCACTCAAAATGTTCAGACGCTTGAAGAAATTACCGCCGAAGCTCCGATTACGCGCATTGTGGCGGTCATCATCCGCCACGCCGTTGACTCGCGCGCATCCGATATTCACATCGAGCCCTTTGAAGATCGCGTCCGAGTCCGCTTCCGCATTGACGGTGTTTTGACGATCGCGCTTACGCTTCCCAAGAACCTCCAATCGGCCGTTTCCACCCGCATCAAAATTTTATCTGATTTGAAAATTGACGAAACCCGGCTTGCCCAAGACGGTCGTTTTGCCACACGGATCAACGATCGAAAAGTCGACTTCCGTGTCTCAACATTCCCGACGAAAGGCGGCGAGAAGGTCGTCATGCGTATTTTGGATCCGCTCTCGGGAAGCACGACCCTGACGGACCTGGGCCTGGAAGGGCGCTCCATGGAAGTCCTAGAGCGAGCAATCGCCAAACCGTTCGGCTCGATCCTCATCACTGGTCCGACAGGGTCGGGTAAATCAACGACCTTGGCCGGCATGCTTAAACGCATAAACACGGATGACGTAAATATTGTTACGCTTGAAGACCCGATCGAATATTTCGTGGACGGCGTGAACCAGTCGCAAGTCCACGAGGAGATCGGCTATACGTTCGCTTCCGGTTTGCGCCACATCCTTCGCCAAGACCCTGACATTATCATGGTCGGCGAAATCCGCGACAGTGAGACCGCCGGTCTTGCCACGCAAGCTGCTTTGACCGGCCATATCGTACTTTCTACGCTCCACACCAACGATGCCATCGGCGTCGTGCCCCGCCTTATCGACATGGGTGTCGAGAAATACCTGATCCCGTCCACGCTCAACGTGGCTGCCGCCCAGCGTCTGTTGCGGCGCCTCTGCCCGGAGTGCAAACTTCAGCAAAAAGCCAATCAGGCCGAATCGAGCATTATCGAAGAAGCTCTGAAAGCTATGCCGGAGGAATACCAAAAACAATATCTCGCCAAAGACGGATACGCCATCTGCAAACCAAACGTCGGCCAAAAAGAAAACGTGTGCCGCCATTGCGGCGGCAAAGCGTTCAAGGGCCGCATTGGCATCTTCGAAATGCTTGAAATGACGCCTGAATTTGAGAAAATCATCCTTGGTACCATCTCCGAAGCAGCCATGCGTCAAGAAGCTAAACGGCAAGGAATGATTACCATGTTCCAGGACGGCATTTTAAAAGTATTGAAAGGCATTGTATCATTAGAGGAGTTGCTTGAGGTCGCTCAAGCAGGAGATTCAGCATAATCACACCTATGGATAATCCTAAAAAATATCTCGAAGAACTTTTGGTCGAAACCGCCCGCAGCAATGCCTCTGATTTGCATTTGTCGCCCGCATATTATCCGACACTCCGCATTGACGGCCGACTGGTGCCGCTCACCAACCGCGAAATTTTAAGCCAAGATATTCTCAGCGGGGTGATCAACGCCCTCTTGGGGGAGGAACGGGCAGCGCGCTTTGCAACCGAAAAAGAAGCTGACTTTTCCGTTTCCGCGCCTGGCGATATCCGGTTCCGAGTTAATGTCTACCAGACAAACGGCGGGCCTGCAGCAGCCCTGCGGCTGATTCCAAAGGACATAAAGAAAATCGAAGACTTGAATCTGCCGCCCGTCTTGCGGGTGTTTACGAAGCTCTCCCAAGGATTCGTTCTTGTCGTAGGTCCGAACGGCCACGGCAAATCAACAACCATGGCCAGCCTAATTGACGAGATCAACCACGAGCGAGGAGACAAGATCGTTACGATCGAAGATCCGATCGAATATCTGTTCACGCCCGACAAAAGCATCATTGACCAGCGAGAGGTTCCCCAAGACAGCTTATCTTTCGACCGCGCATTGCGCTCTACCTTCCGCGAAAACGTAAACGTTGTCATGATCGGTGAAATGCGCGACCAAGAAACGATGAGCGCGGCGGTAAGTGCCGCTGAAACAGGCCACCTCGTTTTCGCATCCCTCCACACGAACAGCGCTTCGCAAACGATTGAGCGCATTATCGACAGTTTCCCGGCGAGCCAGCAATCTCAAATTAGAACTCAATTAGCCAGCACGCTTTCAGGCATCGTATCCCAACGCCTCATTCCACGCATCCAAGGCGGATTAATTCCGGCGGTAGAGGTGCTTATCGCGACGACGGCCGTTCGTACGCTTATTCGAGATAACCGTCCCCAGCAGCTTGATCTGGTTATTGAGACTAGCCAAGACGTGGGAATGATCTCATTGGATAAATCATTGGCTGGATTAGTGAACCGAAAAGAAATCACCATGGAACAAGCCGAATTCTATTCGATCAACCCGAAAAACTTGAGAAACTATCATGGAGTTTAATTACCAAGCTAAAAATCCGGCAGGTCAGATCAGCGAAGGCGTTATTAACGCGCCCGATGAGAATACGGCTGTTTCGATTCTGCACAATAAAGGCCTCGTCGTGTTCTCGCTCAATCCGGTCAAAAAAGACCTTCTGAATGTCGATGTTAATCATCTCTTCGCTCACGTCAACAACAAAGACATCGTAGTTTTCACACGCCAGCTGGCCACGCTCGTCGAAGCCGACATGCCGATTGCCGAAGGCCTGCGCACGCTCGCCGCCCAAATCGAGAAACCGCCATTCAAAAAAGTCATACTTGATGTCGCATCGCGCGTGGAAGCAGGCACCTCGCTGTCCGGCGCCTTGGCTGTCTATCCCAAATTCTTCTCTTCGTTCTACATCAAACTGACCCAAGCAGGGGAAGTATCCGGCAAACTCCAAGGTTCATTGTTGTATCTTGCCGATTATTTGGAACGCAGCCAAGGCATCAACTCGAAAATCCGCGGCGCATTAACATACCCGGCGTTCGTAGTGGCTGCCCTCATCATCGTAGCCGGTATCATGGGCGTCTACGTATTGCCCCAGCTGCTTTCCGTCTTTAAAGATTCAGGGATTACCGATCTGCCGGTAACAACGAGGATCCTGATTGCAGTAACCAACTTCGTAAACGCTTACCTGTATTACATCTTGGGAATCGTTGTTATCGGCGGATTTATTGTAGTCCGCTTCATACGAAGTGCCGAAGGGAAAGTTTGGCTTGACGATATCATGATCAAGGCGCCGGCAATCGGCATCGTCGTTCGCAACCTCTTCCTGGCCCGTATCGGCGAAAGTCTTTCCACGCTCGTAAAATCCGGCATCCCAATTCTGGATTCGCTTCAAATCACGGCAGACTTGGTTGGAAACACGAATTATCGAAATATTATGCTGGCGGCTCAAGACCAAGTTCGCGGCGGCGGCAAAATATCCGAAATTCTGGTACAGCATACGATTGAAATACCCCCGCTCTTTGCGTCAATGGTTGCAATCGGCGAACGCACCGGCAAACTCGACTACATGCTTGAGCATGTCGCTAAATTCTACAAATCGGAATCTGAAAACACGATTAACACCATTACCCAGCTCCTGGAACCAGTCATCGTGCTTATCCTCGGTTTTGCCGTCGCCATTCTCGTTTCGAGTATCCTTCTTCCGATTTACAGTTTGGTCGGCGGCTCATAGCCTACCTGTTGATATCTGTCGCTTGTGCTTCCAAGCAGGGGAATTATAATGGAGGTAAAGTAACTAAGATGCTTCTGGGCCGGAATTTCTTCGCTACGCAATCGGAGAATATTTTACCAGGGCTTTCCTACAGTGTTAACGTATAAACGATTGTCTCGAGGATTCACGCTAGTCGAGTTGTTGGTCGTGATCGCTATTATCGGCGTCTTGGCCACCTTGCTCTTGCTCCAGCTCGGCGTCGCCCGCGCCAAAGCCCGTGATGCGAAGCGCATTGCCGACGTCAACCAGCTCCGCACAATGGCCGAGCTCTACTTTGACGACAACGGCGGTCACTATCCGACTGCGCTCAATATCACAAATCTTGGAAAGTATGTAACTTCAAGCGCCTTGCCAGTTGATCCTGTAACGGCGGCCGGTTACTTCTACGCCTATAACGGCAGCACGAATCCGACTCAATTCCATATCTGGACAGAACTTGAGCAGAAGAACGCTTCAGCGTTAGGTGCCGATGCTGACATTAACTCTACCGGCTGGTCCGGCGATGCTCTCAATGCCGGTGCAACAACTGGTACAGGGTCTGAAGTCTGTACTGCTGCATATGCTGCCGGTGCCGCTCGCGATTGCGTCTACGATCAAGGCCAGAAATAGTCTTACATCACAAACTCCCCGCCACATGGCGGGGAGTTTGTTTCTTTCGTATAATACAGCTATGCTGATTATCAGTATTATTGCGTTTGCGGGGGGGGCTATCTACGGCAGCTTCCTGAATGCGCTTCTCTGGCGGCTTCCGACCGGCCGTTCCATGAACGGCCGGTCGGAGTGTCCGAACTGCCACCATACTCTGGGGTGGCTCGATTTGTTTCCGATTGCCAGTTATGCCTTCCTGGGCGGCCGGTGCCGCTACTGCCGCCATTCCATTAATCCACGGTATCTCTATATCGAGCTTGCTGCCGGATTACTGGGAACAGGCATTGTCTTTTTCCATATCCCCGGTACGCCCGTATTTCTCGCGCTCCAAATCATTGTTGCCTTTGCCTTATTAGCCCTCACGGTCTTTGATCTTCTCTACATGATCCTGCCGGATGCCATTATCCTGCCGACGGTCCTTATCATTTCCGCGTACCATATCCTGTATACTCCGGCGGTGGCCGAATTTTTCCTCACCGGATTACTGATCGGGTCTTTTTTTGCTATACTGCACTTGGTATCCCGTGGGACATGGATCGGCTTCGGGGATGCCAAACTCGGCTTTTTGATCGGCCTTATGTTCGGGTATCCGCTTGGAGTGCTTGTTGTTATCGGCGGCATTTGGATCGGAGCCGCCTGGGCTCTGGCGCTCTTGGCAGCTCGTAAGGCCTCCATGAAAACATCGCTGCCGCTGGGAACCTTCCTGACAGGAGCAGGGATCGCTTGTCTATTGCTCTACCAACACATATTCTATGTTGCTGAATTATTCCGATAATCGCGGTTTTACGCTCATCGAGATGGTGGTGGTAATCGCCATAATCTCGATCATCAGCACGGCGCTTTTGAGTAATTTCTCGCGAAGCCGCGTCGACTTGACCACTGGTGCCAATCTCGTCGCCGCAACAATTCGAAATGCCCAAGCCAATGCCATTGCCAGCGTAAAATACAACAACTACAATCCGTGCGGGTACGGTTTCCATTACATTGACGCAAGCCACTTCTCAATCTACGCGGGACCGAATGCGGCAACGACCACCTGCTCAAGCACCAACAAAAACTATTCCGCAAGCGAGGACTCTTTGCTGGCGAGTCAAACGTTTACGGATTCAAGGATTCAATTCGCAAGCTCGTTTTCTGACGTATATTTTGAGCCTCCTGATCCCAAAACGTATTTAAATAACGTATTTTCTTTGAGCCAATCGCCCGTAACCATTACGGTCCGGAAAACCGGTGGGACATGCCCCGGCGATTGCAAAACCATCAATGTCTATCCTTCAGGCAAAATCGAAGTTCAATAGCGAACACGGGTTCACTCTTGTCGAAGCTATTGTCGCATTAGTGGTGTTGACCGTAGCTTTGATTCCCGTGCTGCAGCTGTCCGACAGCTCGCTTCGCGCCGCAACGGCAATCCGCGACGACATGATCGCGGCCGGCCTTGCCCAAGAGGGGATTGAAGTTGTGAGAACAATCCGCGACGCAAACTGGTTCAACAATCAGGCATTTAACACCGGCCTTGCCAATGGTACGTATCGCGTCGAATGGAATTCAACCTCACTGACTGCGGTCGGTTCCAATCCGCCGCTGAAACTCAATAATGGGATTTACAATTATACCACCGGCGCCGATACCCAGTTTTATCGCACCATAACGATTACCGGCATCAGCAGCAGCGAACTGAAAGTAACATCCCAAGTTTCCTGGACGGCGCGCGGCAACAACAGCAAATCAGTGCAAGCCGAAGAACATTTGTTTGACTGGAAATAACATGAAAACATCGAACGCATCACAATCAGGATTCACGCTTGTTGAGGTCATGGTGGCCACATTCGTCTTCTCAATTATCGTGTTGGCGACAAGCGGATTGTTTACCCAAATATTAAATAACGAACGCCGCGCGTTTGCCGCTCAAAAAATCCAGGAGAATGGATTGTATGTCCTTGAGCTGCTGACGCGTGAAATTCGCGTCAGCAGCATCGTCAACCAGGACTCAACCGACTGCTCGGCCACCTCACTTACCATCAGCCACCCGCTCAACGGCACTGTTACGTATAGTCTTTCCAATGGCGTTTTGCGCCGAACAGCCGATGGAGTGGCGACTGATCTGACTTCGTCGGATGTGCAACTTTCCCGCTTGAATTTCTGCGTATTGGGATCGGGAGCAAGCGACAACGCAACCCCGCGCGTCACGATTATCGGCACAATGCAAAACAGAACGGGAAAAGATATTGTAACTTTTAACCTGGAAACCACAGTTTCCTCACGCGACATTGGAAGCGAACTTTAAACGACAATCAGGGTCGATTCTGCTATTTACGCTTTTAATCCTCGGCAGCATGCTGCTGATCAGTTTGACGCTTTCGGCCATCTTTCTTCCCAAGATCAAAAGCGCAACCAACGCATCGAGTTCGGTCAGCGCCATTTATGCGGCCGACAGCGGTATTGAATGGTGCCTATACACCAATCGAGGCAAGACGCCGGCCCGACCGACTCCCACGTTGACCAACGGCGCCACCTATACCATTACGCCTTCCGATTGTATGATTGTACCGTTAAACCACCAAGCGGTCGGAACATATCATGGCGTAAGCCGCGCACTTCAGGTCCAAAGCGGCAGCGCGGCCCTGGTAAACCTGGCTCTCGGCAAACCGGTCAGCCAATCGATAGCCGATCACCAGCCCTGCAATTTTCCGGCCTCCAATATGACTGACGGCGACCTGAATACGCTCGCATACCCTTGTTTCAGCAGCTTTTCGTACACGGTCGATCTGGGCTCGCTTCAGACCGTTACCGAAATCAACGCGGTCGTAAAGGGCTATGGCCACACGGACATATATGTATATATTACCAGCTGGCAGATTGAGGGCTACAACGGCTCGTCATGGACGACATTAGGCTCCGGCGGCAGCCCTGAAAGCGATACCATTACTATTTTCCCATCAGCGACAATCTCTCAAATACGGATTTCAGCCCAAAGTACAGCTCACCAGATCGGCATTTACGAGCTGCAGGCCTATTAGCCCATGGACAAAGCAGAGGCGCAAAAAAGAATAGCGAAGCTTCGCGAGGTGATAAATCGTCACCGCTATTTGTATCACGTCGAAAACCGCCAAGAATTATCTGATGAGGCGGCAGACTCGCTCAAAAAGGAACTGTTTGATCTTGAACAGCAATATCCGGATTTAATCACGCCTGATTCTCCAACCCAGCGCGTCGCTGGCCAACCCGCCAAAGAATTCTCCAAAGTCCGCCATACCGTACGCGGCAAACCGCTGCGCATGAATTCGCTCAATGACGCATTCTCGGAACAAGACATGAAAGACTGGCTCGAACGCCTTGAGAAAACTCTCGGTTCCGAACCCCGAGAATTTTATTGCGACCTAAAAATGGACGGCTTAGCCATTGAACTTGTATATCGAGAGGGGATCCTTGCTCAAGCATCCACGCGAGGAGACGGCGATATCGGCGAAGATGTCACCCAAAACATCAAGACCGTGGAAAGCATACCGCTGAAATTGCACGGCCGCGATATTCCAGAAGAAGTCGTCGTTCGAGGCGAAATATTCTTAACAAAAAAAGAATTTCATCGCATTAATAAAGGACAAGAGAAGGCGGGGGATAAAATATATGCCAATCCGCGCAATCTTGTGGCCGGTTCGGTCCGCCAATTAGATCCGAAGATTACCGCAAACCGCAATTTATCCTTCTATGCATATGCCTACGCCGATTCGGATGAACAGACCCATAAAGGCGAATACCGTAAACTCAACTCTTTTGGCATTCCGACCAATCCCGAAGGTGGAGTCTGCAAAAACATGAATGAAGTTTCTGCATTTTATAAGCATATCGGAGATATTCGAGAAAAATTGCCCTACGAGATAGACGGTATTGTGGTAAGCCTGAACGACAATTCCCAGCTGGAAAAAGCCGGCGTCATTGGCAAAGCGCCACGCGGCATGATCGCATATAAATTCGCGCCGCAAGAAGCGGAGACAATCGTCGAAAACATATCCGTCCAGGTGGGCCGCACAGGCACGCTTACACCTGTTGCGTTCCTTCGTCCGACCACAGTAGGCGGGGTGGTCGTTTCCCGAGCCACGCTTCACAACTTAGACGAGATTCGGCGCCTGGACGTTAAGATCGGAGACACAGTCATCATCGGCCGGGCAGGGGACGTAATACCTGATGTGAAGAAAGTCGTTGCCGGCATGCGGACCGGCAAAGAACGTGAATTCCGTATGCCAACCAAATGTCCGGTTTGCGGCGAAAAGATAGTCAAAATAGAAGGACAGGTTGCGTATAAATGCGTCAATCAAGATTGCCCAGCCATTCGCCGCGAAGCCATTTACCATTTCGTATCTCGTAAAGCATTGAACATGGACGGCATCGGACCTAAACTCATAGACCTGCTTATGGAAGCCGCTCTCATTAAGGATTCCGCTGATCTGTACGGCTTGACCGCCGAGGACTTCCTGAACCTGGACCGATTTGCCGAGATTTCAGCCGCCAATGCCTATCGGGCCATTCATGCCCGAAAAAGCGTACCGCTGTCGCGCTTTATCTATGCGCTTGGCATTCCGCATGTCGGCGAAGAAACCGCGTTCACTTTGGCGAAGCGTTTTGGCACTTTTGAAAGATTTCGCATGGCCAGCCCGGCTGAACTTCAGGCAATCCAAGATGTCGGACCAGTGGTCTCAAACAGCATCTCGAGCTGGTTCGAAAAACCGTATAATAAAAAGCTGCTTGAGAAATTTAAAAAATCGGGATTGCACATAGAACCAGAAAAATCCGGCTCGCAAAAGCTCGCCGGCAAAACATTCGTCCTCACGGGCACGCTGGAAACGTTAAGCCGCGAGCAAGCCAAAGCCATTATCCGGGACAACGGAGGGGATATCTCCTCATCAGTCTCGGCAGAAACAGACTATGTGGTTGCAGGCGCCGATCCCGGCTCTAAATACGACAAGGCTCAAAAACTCAATACTAAAATCCTTACTGAACAGGAATTTTTGCGCATGGTACAATAACATGATACCCTAACAGCCATGTTAACCGACAAAGACGTTGAACATATCGCGGCCCTGGCTCGCATTCAGCTTACACCTGAAGAGCATGCGCGCCTGAAAAAAGATCTCGGTTCGATTTTGACGTACGTTGAAACTTTGAACGCCGTAGACACCTCCGGCGTCGCGCCTCTTTACCAAACTACTGGTTTGCTGAATTCGATCCGTTCTGATCAGGCGCGCGAAGAATTTCCGCCGTCATCCCGACGCGATACGCTTCTTATTGAGCAGGCCCCTGATCATGAGGGCCGATTCATCAAAGTAAAATCTATTTTAACCAAGAAATGACCCTCGAAAAGCTCACCATTATGTCAGCGATTGAAGGCCTGAAACAGGGCGATTTTTCAGGCGCGGAGCTGTTCGGCCATTACCGCAAAAAAATAGAGAAAGAGAATCCGGATATGAACGCTTATATAACGGTTTTTGATTCCCCGGCGGACGTTTCGTCCGCCGGGGAATTTGCCGGCGTGCCTTGCGCCATCAAAGACAATATCCTGATCGAAGGCACTCGCACCACCGCCGCTTCCAAAATTCTCGAAAACTATATCTCCGCATACGACGCCACGGTCATCAAAAAGCTTCGTGCCGCCGGAGTTTCTTTTCTCGGTAAAACAAATATGGACGAATTTGCAATGGGCGGATCGACTGAAAACTCGGCATTCGGACCAACCAAAAACCCGATCGATCGGACCCGCGTTCCCGGCGGTTCATCCGGCGGCTCGGCTGCCGCCGTCGCCGCCGATCTTTGCGTTTTCGCCTTGGGTTCGGATACCGGCGGCTCCATCCGCCAGCCGGCCGCACTCTGCGGCGTCGTCGGCTTGAAGCCCACCTACGGCCGCGTTTCCCGCCACGGCCTCATTGCCATGGCTTCCTCATTCGATCAGATCGGCCCGATTACAAAAACCGTGAAGGATGCGGCATTGGCGCTGAACATCATCAGCGGCTATGATATCTTCGATTCTACGACAGTGCGCCGCGAGGTTCCTGATTTTGCCGCCGCTTTGAAGGGGAACATCCGCAGACTCCGGATCGGAGTACCCAAAGAATTCTTTCGGGAAGGCCTTTCGCCGGAAGTGTCCGAGTGCATCAAGGAGGCAGTTGCCCAGCTTGAAAAACTGGGCGGCACAATCGTCGAAATATCGCTGCCCAACTTTGAGCATGCCTTGGCCGCCTATTATATCGCCGTGCCCAGCGAAATATCAGCCAACTTGAGCCGCTTTGATGGGATCCGCTATGGCTACTCAGCACCGCAGAGCAACACGCTTCTTGATACTTACACCAAATCCCGTTCTCATGGTTTCGGCCCCGAGGTGAAGCGACGGATCATGCTCGGAGCATATGCGCTTTCTTCCGGCTATTATGACGCGTATTATTTAAAAGCCCAAAAAATCCGCGCACTCATCAAAAAAGATTTTGACGATGCTTTTAAAACCGTGGATGTTATCGTGGGGCCCACAACGCCCAACACCGCCTTTAAGCTGGGAGAGAAAGTTTCTGATCCGCTCACGCTGTACCTGGAAGATATCTATACCGTACCCCTGAATCTGGCTGGCGTTCCCGGTATTTCAATCCCATGCGGCCAAGGCCGAGACACCAACCTTCCCGTCGGACTGCAATTTATCGGTAAACCTTTTGACGAGGGCTCTCTGCTCAATGCCGCGTATACCTTTGAACAGTCCCGTTTATGAGCCAACTCTTCAATAATTTTATCGTTACGATCCTGACTGCCATCTATGAAGCAACGTCTTTGAAATTCGGTTCCTATGACCTGGCTGCCATCACCGAATCAGGCAATGACTACATCCTTCATTCCACAGCTATCCATTTCCTTGAATTCATCTTGGTTCCGGTCTGTGTTTTGTTTTTTATCGCTATTATTCGGACTTCGCGCAAATCGCACGAATTAAAGCGCACGCTGGCTACCGCAATTGAAACGCCTGCGCAAGCTTCTCCAACTACGGTTATGCATGACCGCTGGCAGGAAATACTTGCTCATCTTGATTCAAACAATGAAAGCGAATGGAAGGTGGCGATTATCGAAGCCGATAAATTAGTGGACGATGTTTTGAAGAATTCGTTTGCCGGCGAGACGATGGGGGAACGGCTTATGAATATCGACAAAACCCAATTGCTTTCGATTGACGGCTTGTGGGAAGCCCATAAAATCCGGAATCGGCTGGCTCATGAAGTAAACTATTTTCTCCGCCACGCGGAAGCGGTAAAAGCAATCCGGTATTTTGAAGCCGCGCTGCATGAACTGGGCTCGCTCTAAACAAAGACGCCGGTGAGCGGTGACCTTCCTGGTCACGCTCACCGGCGTTGTCGCTTGGCCGCTACACATAGCGCCTCCTAACCGATCAGATACCTCCGATCTTGATCGGCCTTTTCGAGGGCTTGCTCGAGCTGGCTGACGGCCCGATGCAAGTTCTCGCTCGCGGCGATAATGCCGCGGGGAGGGAAAGAACTCTCAGCCAGCTCGCGAAGCTCGCTGACTGGCCCGCGAACACGCGCCAGAACATCCAGCGCGTTCTTCCGGAGATGATCGCCCTCCGCGATCATGGCCTTCCGCGTAGCGGGCGCCGTACTTCGCGCCGTTGCAAAGATCCAATACAGGACCTTGCTCGAACGCTCGGCTAACCGCACGACGTTAGCCACTTCCGCCGGGACCGGCAATTCCTCGCCGGCCACGACGCGGCGAATCCACGAAACGACGCTCTTGAGCGCATCCCGAGACTCTGCCGTCTTCTGCTGGGCAGTCGCTAACATGGCTCCCTTCCCGTCGCGAGATGGAAAGAACGAAAAACCGCGACTGGTTTAATTATAGCAAAAAATCGCAATCGGTCAAGAGTATGAAAAATCCGGCCCCTTCGGGGCCGGATTCGTTGGCAGACTACACCGAAAGCGCTTTTAATTCTGACAGGGCAGCGGGATCAAAGGATTGCACTCTCTCAATGATTGTCGGCTGATCTTTAAGATTGTCCAGTAGTTTGAGCCAAACGCTTTCGTCGGACGTAAGATGTTCCGATACTGCCACGGCCTCATCAAATACTGGCCCGGAGCCGGTGTGATTGCTTTTGGCAATCGCCAGCTGGGCCTTCATGATGTTGAAGTGGACCGAAGAATCGGTAGTGGTCAGTTCGGCGCTGTCGAACCATGCGACTGCCACCGGGACGACCTTGCCAGGGGAGAACTGAAGCGCGATCTTGGTCAGCAATTCGATGTCGAACGAAAAATCGAGGATCTGCATGCCCGAAGAAATAACTTCGTTGAGAGCCGCGGCCGCAAAGGCCTTCGCGCCGCATTGAGTGTCCTTGGGCAACAGGCCTTTAAGCAAAAGCTCGCGGAAATACCGGGCCGTGTTGGCGCGAAGATTCCGGGCCGCTTCAATCTCTAATATAGATTCAGGCAGCCGGCGCGAGCCGGCTGCTGCCATGGCAGCAGCGTTCAGAATTGGATTGGCCAAGTTGCCGAGCTGGCCGATGTCGACCGACAGATCGCAGTCGGTCAAAACAATTACGTGCGAATCAGCCGTGCCGTGTTTCTCGATGGCTTTGGCAATACCGTAATAAACCGCGCCGGCTTTCTTGGTGTTCTTGGGATGCTCAACGCCAATCAGAGCACGAGCTACGATTGCATCGCCACGCTTCTCATTCCGAACGCCGTCTTCCAGGAACAGAACCTGGAAATGAGGAGTGTCCGCCTTCGCAATCACATCAGCGGCGGCTTGGCCGCTTGTCTCGGGATCAGGTTTCGACATATCATCCACGATCGTCACTTCATAAGTGCTGGGCGAACCCGCAAACAACCACTGAAGCTGCTTGCTTTTCTCAATGATGAAGTTTTCACCGTTGGGGTGCTGGCCCGGTCCGGTTCCGCGTTCTTTCATGCGGATATTCTCCCCATAGGCGGGGAGAATGATTGAGGCGTGGAAAGGCCGCGATCCAAGTACAGACGCCCGGGAACGGGCAAGCTTTACGGCCAAGTGCAACAAGTTTGGAAGCGAAGATTTTAGATCCGAAGCTGTGGTCTGTTTCTCAAGCGCGACAAGTTCCTGAAAATCCGCAGCCGCGCGAATAAGCTCACTGGCGATGGTTCGAGCCAAAGCGAGAGTGGCGGGATCCTTGAAATCAGTTTTTACGGTCGTACCGATCTTCTGCCGATACTGTTGAAGAATATCGTGTGTGGTCATGGTATTGGTATGCATAATGTATGCCATTTTGAAAGGGCAGTTGTCTATGCTACCAGAATTTTACACCAAACACAATGGGTGACGGAGACTGATGAATGACATCAAGACCTATGGTCAAATAGTACCCTACCAAAAAATATCGACAGAAGAGTAGGTGGTAGGTAGTATTGTGTATAGGCAAAGCAGAACAGTTCTGCTTTGATGCGCACCTCAAACCGATCCGAAAGGAGGTGAAAAAGGTGGGTAAATGGACAGACCGCGACACGGCCAAACACAGCGGAGACTCTCAGTCGATTCGGAACGAACCCGCAGTTGTGGGACAAATCCGTCTCCATCTCATTTTGCCCACCGACTGAATTCGCCCGAAAACAAAAGGCGGATTCCGTTCTTTCACCCTTTTCCGCGCCGTCGGCGCGGGGAGATTTTGGACTCAATTCCGATCAAGTTTCGTTTGGTGGACCTACCGGGAGTCGAACCCGGACCTGATCCATGCCATGGATCCGTCATACCGCTAGACTATAGGCCCGCTATTTACTGATCATCCTGCCAAGCGTAAGCAAGTCATAATACACGTTTGCTGAAAGATAATCTATCACACATACCCCCCTATAGTCCACTTTCCGAGATGGTTTGCCGATCGTTCGCGGATCCACGCGCGTCTTATAAAATTGTCGACGAGAAATACCTGTAACATTCGCCCAAAATCTTTCAAGCTTCTTTATATTTTGATCAGCCCGACACAGAACAGTACACCTAAATCTTGGTTCTTCAATAGTATAGCAACGCTTCAATAACCCAAGAAAGAGTCTCACGACCCCAGGATCGGAATTTCCCAATCGCAGAGCGCCACGGGAAGTTTTTGATCCTTCTCCCAGATAGAGGGCGGCAAGAACCAGTTTTGAAGCGTACGGATTCTTGTTTAAAATATCTAACAAATGCGCATTTTTATTTTCAATATTAATAAAATATTTTTGTCTTTTCTTTTTTCGGACAGCAAGAGATTTTAATCGTGCTCTGGCCAGTTTCACGCTGATACTTTTAGCTATTTTTTCTTTTTGGAAATGAGATAATTCGACACCTCTTAACCAGTAGGAGAGGGTGCTTTTCGATACTTTTGGTATTAACGATGCGATTTCGGAGTAGGTTTTTCCTGACTTTCTCAAGTCAATCGCTCTTTGCTTAAAATTATACATATCATGATTGTACTATAGACTTTATTCATGTTCAACGAGTTCAATTTACTCTATTGAGATTAGAATATATTTGTGGCATAATTAATTCGTAACCAATCCGGTCCCCGTAGTTCAACGGATCAGAACTGGAGACTCCTAAGCTCCCGATCCAAGTTCGACTCTTGGCGGGGACACCAATACGCATGACATTACCTTCTGAAGTTCTGACTGTATTGGAGACCCTGCGCGGGGGCGGTTTTGACGCGTATGCGGTCGGCGGATGCGTCCGCGATCTCCTTCGCGGCGAGGCGCCGAAAGATTGGGATGTCACCACCAATGCCCGGCCAGAAGAAATCCAAAAATTGTTTCCCGAACATGTCTACGAGAATACGTTCGGCACCGTCGGCGTTAAGACGGGTTCGGACGAACCAACGCGAGCAATCATTGAGGTGACGCCCTACCGCATCGAGGGGAAATACAGCGACAAGCGGCATCCGGACGAGATCCGCTTCGCTAAAACGCTCCGAGAAGACCTCTCGCGCCGCGATTTTACCGTCAACGCCATGGCTATGGATAAAGACGGGAACATCATTGACGAATTCGGCGGAACGAAAGACCTGCAAAACAAAATCTTGCGGACCGTCGGCGATCCGAACCAGCGTTTTTCCGAAGACGCATTGCGAATTCTGCGCGCCGCGCGATTCGCCACGGTTCTGAATTTCGCGTTCGACGAGGCGACGCGCGCGGCAACGACCGCTACTGCCGCCTGGCTGGAAGCAATCTCAAAAGAACGAATCCGCGATGAATTTCTCAAGATCATCGAGTCGCCCCGCGCGTATCAGGGAGTTTTGCTTCTCGAAGAATTGGGTCTTTTGAAGTACATCGTACCCGAGCTCCGCGAGGGGATCAGCGTAACCCAGAATCTTCACCACATCTATACGGTCTGGGAACACAATGCGCTGGCTTTGCAATATGCCGCTAATCAAGGATATTCGCTGGCCGTCCGCCTGGCGGCCCTCTTCCATGACATCGGCAAACCCCGCTCTAAGCGCGGCGAAGGCACATACGCCACCTTCTACGGCCATGAGGTCATCGGCGCGCGCATGGCCGCCGGCATCGCCGAACGCCTGAAGTTCTCCGGCGATCTGACCGATCGCCTCGTCAAACTCGTCCGCTACCACATGTTTTTCTATAACGTCGGCGAGGTGACAGAATCGTCGGTCCGGCGCCTGATTGCAAACGTAGGCAAAGAAAACGTCGAGGATCTTCTCAAGCTCCGGGAAGCCGACCGGATCGGGTCCGGTCGGCCCAAAGCCGTGCCGTACAAATTGCGGCATCTGAAATATATGATCGAGAAGGTATCTAAGGATCCGATCTCGGTTAAAATGCTCAAGGTCGACGGCCATGACGTCATGAATGAGCTCAAGGACGGCCCGGGCCCGAAAGTCGGCTTGGTATTGAACATGCTCTTAGCCGAGGTGCTCGACGAGCCCGGGTTGAACGTGCGTGAACGCCTTATCAGCCGCATCCACGAACTGGACAAAAGCACGCCCCAAGAACTCGCCGCCGCCCTGGAAAAGATACAAAACGCCCAGCAAGCAGAGGACCAAGCCATCGCCGAAAAACATCATGTCGAAACAAATTAAGCTCAAGCGTTTTGATAAGTCGCTCCCGCTTCCCGCATACAAAACCAAGGGAGCGGCGGGCTTCGATCTGGCGGCGAGAGAAACCGTCACCATCACGCCCGCAACGGCCGCGATGGTGCCGCTCAATGTTGCAATCACCATTCCCAAGGACCATTTCGTTATCCTTGCCGCCCGAAGTTCGCTTCACAAGCTCGGTCTTTTACCGATAAACGGGGTGGGGATTGTGGATTCGGATTATGCCGGCGAGGAAGATGAATATAAATTTCTCGCATATAATTTTACCAAGAAACCCGTGACTATCGAGAAAGGGACTCGCATCGCTCAGGGAATTTTTGTTAAGTTCACCCGGGCCACATGGAAAGAGGTTTCAAAAATGACCGCTAAAACGCGGGGCGGCTTTGGCAGTACCGGCGATCGCTAGGCCTGGTAAAAACCCTAAAATCTGGTATTATTGACCCGATATTCGGGCTGGAGTATGCCGGTAGTACGCACGATTCGGGTTCGTGAAGACCGAGTTCGATTCTCGGCAGCCCGACAGTTTGGCCAGGGGCCTGTAGTTAAGTGGTACAACGCCGCATTCGCATTGCGGAGGCGCGAGTTCGATTCTCGCCAGGTCCACCATATTGAATTAGCCGCCTCGCTTCGCTCGCTGTTCCGCAAAAAAGTTTTCTTCGCATTTTTTGATTTGGCGTGCGATTTCTTTTTCTTCTAAAAGGAAAAGAAAACTTTTTTGCGGGACTCTGCTCTCAACGAGCAGGGCGGCGGGGCTTCGCTTCGGCTCGGGCGAGGCGGAATTCCCCCCC
>CAZKJF010000008.1:0-5258 GCA_964553025.1 uncultured Candidatus Saccharibacteria bacterium
TAAAGCGAAGGTTGCCGGTTCAAGTCCGGCCTTCGGCTCCAGTACGATAAAAATGGGGGTGTGGTGGAGTGGTCAATCACAACAGACTGTAAATCTGTCGGCCTTTGGCCTACGTAGGTTCGAATCCTACCGCCCCCACCGTATGATTCGCAAACGAGGATCGCGATACGTTATTCTTTCCAAGACCGGCAAAAGGGTCTTAGGGACATTCCGAAGCCGTGCGGCGGCCCTGAAGCGTTTGCGCCAAATCGAGTTCTTTAAACATCAGAAATAGTCCGCCGTTGTAGCTCAGCTGGTAGAGCAACTCCATGGTAAGGAGTAGGTCCCCGGTTCAAATCCGGGCAACGGCTCAAGGTCGTATGATAGATTAATAATGAGGAAGCCCGGCCGCCGACGGCGTTCGAGCTTCTTATATAGAATATGTCACAGGATAATTTGCTGCGTTTGAAATGCACGGTATGCAAAAGCGCGAACTACTACACCAATAAGAACAAGAAAAAAGTAGAACGCAAAATAGAACTGATGAAGTTCTGTAAAAAGTGCAAAAAGCGCACGTTGCATAAAGAAGCCCGTTTGACGGGATAGCTGTTTAAAAACAAACCACCGATGAGCATGGATATGCTCATCGGTGGTTTGGAGAAGGGGGATGTCGTCCAATGGTAAGACTACGGTCTCCAAAACCGTGTATCCAGGTTCGAATCCTGGCGTCCCCGCCAATTAAAACAGCCTCGCTATGCGAGGCTGTTTTAATTGATTTTTGGAATCCTTTAAATTACTATTGGATGCAGAACATTGAAAATGAAATATATACCACTTGATAAGTCATGGATTATTCGGATGGGAATTCTTGATCTCATTCACGGCTATGAAGACATCATATCCTTTCTCGACGCCCAGCCGGTTTTATCTGATGATCTCTCCGCACTTCGCCACGCCTGCAGTGTGTGGCGCTCTCATCAGCCAATTCGAGTATGGGAATCCGGTACATTATATCGATTTCTTTTGTTTGTCTCTTGGAGGCTTCAATTACAGAAAGAGTTTATTCTCGAAGGGACCTTAAAATGGAGACTGATCACTCAAGACTCGAGTATAATTTATTTGAGTCAACAACAGCTTCTGGAATTACCGCGCGAACCAACAACCCAGTGGGCGAGTGCGAAGGCGCTATTGGGAGATCAGTGTCGTCTTGAATCTCCGCCATACAAACTACAAGTTACATACCAAGCGATTGATCACTGGCATACGCAAAGAGCAAAAGGGGAAACATGGGAAGGGAGAGAAGATGATACGATTCGGAATCAAGCAGAAACATTTCTCAAATTATATCGCAGTGAGAGTGCTTCATTTGAAGCGACACAAGCCGAAGACTATTGCTTCGCTCGGATCTTCAATTTCATAACCCAATTAGAAGGGAAGTTATTGTGGCCGAATCTTGCTATTCATGAGACCAATCGTCTTGAAGAAATGGAACGAATAATTGATAGAATTTTTTCAACGGGAATAGTTGATTCTCTTGATCATCGAGTAATCCAAGCGGCCGTGATGTGGGGATTGGTGCATAAAGTAAACATACGAGTAGACAATCCATCCGCAGTGGCAAAAAGTTGGCCTGAATTTTGGGACTTCATAGGATCGATATCAGAATCAGGAAAAGGCAATCAAGAATGATTGCCTTTTTAAATTCAGAATAAACATATCCCTCTCGTACGAGAGGGATATGTTTATTCTTCTTCGTCGATCATCACTTTTCGAGTTTGGTTTACTTCAGGATCTATACTTCGTTCAATTTGTTTGATGAGAGATTCGACATCTTCAATTTTGTACATTCGATAGTTATTCACAGGATTGCGGTAGGCGATCAGCTTGCCTTTCGCATCCCAGTTGCGGACCGTCAAGGGGGTGACACCGAGTAAGCGGGCAACTTCTTTCACATTGAGAAATTTTTTGGGCATGGAATTTTTTGGTTATATTTTGAGTTCAGAGATTACTATTTTTTGTCTCAAAAAATTGTATTGCATTGATAGTTATATGTATCTTTTACGTATCAATGTTTTGTATTCTCTGATACCCAATTTTACTGTTTTTAGTTTATAAACGTCAATTCTGAAACTGTGGAGAATTTTTAGGGCTAGATCAGGCTCTGTTTTTTAGAAAAAAGAAGCAATTCTCAAAAAACCTCAAGAGTTATGCACATTTTTTAGAAAGGCCGTTATATAATTCAGACAGAGTTTTGGAGGAGAAAAAAGACCTTATCCGATACGGCATCCGATACTCTATCCGATACACCAAAAAGACAAGTCAGAATGAGCATTACATGAAGAACGAAAAAAATTAAAAAAATAAAAACCAAAATTCCGCGGTGCGCGCGGAATTTTGGGGAATGCATGCCACGATCCGTTGTCACGAAGTCGAGGCCCCTTAATTATACTATTTCCGAGACCTACTCTCAATGGCCGATAGCGATCAAAAAAATCCGAACATGAGCGCCGATCAGAACGATTCGAATTGGATTTCGATTTTTGAGGCTTCGAAGAATTCGCCTTATTCACAGGCTTATTTATCGCTTCTCGTCCGCCAAGGAAAAATTTTCGCCAAGAAGATCGGCCGTAATTGGTTTACTACCCAGCAAGCAGTTGATGATTACGTCAAAAAGCAAAGCATCGTCATCACATTGCCCAAGAGCATGTTCGGTCGCGGCACCGGCAAAGAAGGCATCGAGGAAAGTTTGCTTGAGCAAGTTCAAAAGCAATACAAAAAAATCCGCCGTCCGATCTTAACTGCGTCCCTTGATGACGAATCTTCGAACACCGCCGGTTCATCCAATCTTCTTAAGGAATTCCAAAAGCTGAACGCTCAAGCTCCCACTGAGCCGACATTGCGTTCCTCTAAACAGGCTGTACCGCAGCAGCCGGAGATTTCCGAACCCAAGCCGCTTGCAGATGCGCCCGTCGTACCGGCTGCTGAATCCAAACCCGCATCCCCGACACCGATTATGGACAGTGCGGCGCCAAAGACAATCGCTTCGCAACAGCCGGTTGCTTCCGCGATGCAACCGGCGGCTTCCGTAAATCCGTCAATACCCGCCGGAGATTTTTCACAAAAACTCGATAAGCTTTCAGAGGCGCTCAATACGTTTGCCGGAAAGCTCAATGAGAAAGTTACTCAACCGATCCCGGTCCGACCCGCGCCGACTGACGGCAATTCAAATATTTTACAAAAGCTTGATAAACTTTCTGAATCGCTTAATACATTTGCAAACGCGACAAAAGAACAAACAAAGCAGATTACTTCGACACTTTCAAAACCAACGCCAGTCGAGGTAACTCTTAGTCGTCCGGAAGAAGATGCAGTGCCGATCAATCGACCGGATTCTCGCGCCGATCAGCATTTGGCTGAAATCGCCGAGATTGCTTCTTTGAACTCCGGCGTCATCGAAAAGATTGATAAACTTTCCGATTCGATAGAGAACTTTACTCGCCAAGTAGCAGAAAAAGGCCCTGCGTCCCAACCGCTGATTGATCCCGAGTTGAACAGTGAACTTAAAGAATACTTAGCAATCGAACAAAGTTCATTCGGCCATAGATTCAAAAAGTTTAATAGATTCTCGAGCTCGATCCGGGGTAATTCCTTGGGCCTCGGTGCGCTGGCGATCGGCGCAATCATCGCTATTTTCATTCTTGTGGGCGGGCCGACATTCAGCGATACCAATACGATCTTGATGCGCATTAAGCAGGTATTCAAAGATGCCGACAAGATCCAAGGCCATTTTGCCGGCACCCAGGCCAATGAAGTCCTTATCCTCGATAAAACCGGCAATGTTTCTATTCAGGGTCACATCGAGACCGAAGGCCAGCTGCGCAGCCATGCCGAGGACGGCGTGGCTCCGATCGTGGTTGATTCGGTAGCGAAAGTCGACAATCTCAACGCCGACTATTTGGATAACTTAGATTCCAAGGATTTCACCCTTGCGTTCGTAACCAAGAACGGCAATTTGACCTATGAGGACGTGAAGCTCGAAGGCAACGTTGAGATCGGCAAAGACCTGACTGTTAAGGGCGCCTTTAAGATCATGGACGAACTGCAAGTCTACGGCGGGCTGGGCGTCTTCGGGGATGCGGTTTTCGGCAAGGATGTTACGCTCACAAGCGGGAATTTAAACATCAAAAACGGTACGCTTACAGTCGGCAGCACGGCTCTTGTTCAGAATTTGAACGCCGAATACTGGAACGGCATGAAGGCGACGAATTTGAACCTCGATTACATCGTTTCTAACGGCGGCATCACTTCACGCAGCATTTCAGTCGGCGGTTTGACGACCGGACCTATCACCGCCAACGGCCCAGCATTCTTTAATACGAGCGTCTGGTCGCCGAACGCGTCCTTCAAGACTTTGGGCGTCGGCGGCGACGCGTCATTCGGATCCAAAAATGATCCGGCGGCGGCCGCGTTCACCGTGTATTCCAAATATTTCACGATTGATAACAGCGGGAATGCACAAACAGCGGGCGACATTACCTCCGGCGGCAACCTGATTGTCGGTGGCGGCCTGACGATCAACGGTCCTATTTTGTCGGACTTGATTCCATCGGGTTCATACAATCTCGGCTCTTCGACAAATCCGTGGAATGAACTGTTCGTGAATAACTTGTCGTTCAATTCAGCTTCCATCTCGAATAATTTGGAAGTCAGCGGCTACGCGTCAGCATCTCAATATTTCGGCGGCAACTTGGAAAGCTGTGTGGGTTCCAACGCCTTGCAATGGGACAACGGTGCCTTTGCTTGTACTGGCCTTTTGTCCGGTTCAGGCGCCGACTCCGACATCCCGTTCCTCACCCTCAACAATACCTCCTCGCTTTCCTTCGAACGCGCCTTGGCTGGTACTGCCAACCAAATCACGCTTACTGACGGCGGAGCGAACGGCTCACTGGCAATCTCGATTCCGAATCAGTTTGTAATTCCGGCCGCGGCGTCAGTCTCCACGAATTTCGAAGTTACGGGCGCGGCAAGCGCCTCGCAACTGTATGGAGCTGGCCTGGCATCGTGCGGCGGAAATAATTTCCTTCAGTGGAGTTCTGGTTTGTTCGGTTGCGCCACTCCATCCGGTACTGGTGTTGCCGCCTTCTCCGGCATCGAAATCACCAACGACAACGGCTCCACCTACGTCCACGTCGGTTCTATCTCATTCGAAGCCAACAACTTTGATGTTGCTACCGTAGGCTCCCAATCCCTGATCAAACTGGACTGGCTCAACGGCCCGG
>CAZKJF010000009.1:0-9156 GCA_964553025.1 uncultured Candidatus Saccharibacteria bacterium
GGCTGCAACTTGCCTCCTTGAAGCTGGAATCGCTAGTAATCGCTGATCAGAACGCAGCGGTGAATACGTTCTCGAATTTTGCACTCACTGCCCGTCAACTCAAGGGAGCCGGGAATACCCGAAGACCTATATTTTACGTAGGGACACGGTGGGCTCGGTGACAAGGAGTAAGTCGTAACAAGGCAAGGCTAGCGGAAGCTGGTCTTGGATCACCTCCTTTCTATTCTTTTTTTTCGAAAAAGAATGCTGAAAGGATTAGAAGTGGGAGGCGAAAGATGGGAAGAAGGTTCTCCTTTTTCACATCCAACCTCTATCCTTCAACAAAAATGATGTCGATTGGGCCTTTGGCCCATGTGGGTCCGACACAGATATCGGAGTCCGTCATACGCGGACAGAAAACGTATGGAGCTGGTTAACTACGTGAAGTTGATAATCATAAAACGGCGCCTGTGGCGCCGTTTTATGATTTAAGGTAGGATATATGCAACATGGCATTTCCGTTTCTCGATTTGAGCGCGATTCCGTTTCTGGCAATTCTGCTCATTCTCGGCGCCTTGATCTATTGGGTGCCGTCTTTCTTTCTCGTGTATCATCTGACGCGTTTTGGCATCGGTATTCGGCCGCGGATCATCGCCTTGGTATTTCTGGTCGGTGCGGTTATTCTATTCGGTTTGCTGATCGCTTTTGCCGCCCGTATTGATTTAAGCTACGCGTTTTCCCGATTATTCCAAGCGTTATAATGATGAAATTCTTTTCTGTTTTCACAAGCACGCAATACACATTCGAGGGCAAGCATTCTTGGGAGAATGTCGTTTTGCTGGCGTACCGGCACTGGTTTACGCTGCTTGCTCAAGGAATTGCCTTTCTCTTTTTTGCGGTTTTGCCCGTCGGTATTCGGTTGCTGGTTGGCGATTGGATTGCTCAATGGGGTTTGGAGGATTTGTTCCGAGTTCTGCTGATCGCATATTTTCTGATCTGGTGGTACTCGTTTTTCTATCAAGTTGCGATGTATCTCTTGGATACGTGGATTATCACCGATCATCGGGTAATCGACAGCGAGCAGCACGGGTTTTTTAATCGCACGGTGGCGGAATTGAGCTTAACTCAGATCGAAGATGTTTCGACGCGTGTCGAAGGATTCTTCCCGACGCTGCTTAATTTTGGAGACTTGGATGTACAGACGGCAGGAGCGTATCCGAAGTTCTCTTTCAAACAAATCCCGAATCCAGTAGCGGTCAAAGACCTGCTCATGCATACCCGCAATGAATTTCTTGCCGATCATCCGGGAAACTTGGAGGTTCACGAGCCGCATCAATAACAATGGCCCGCATGCGCGGGCCATTGTTATTATCGGATCTGGTAGGTGAGTGTTACGCTGACGGTCACATCGTTCTGACCGGTCGAGATAGTCGGCCCTCCGCCGCCCAAGCCGGCGCCGGAAGCGGTTCTGGCATCATACATCGGAACCGGATAGCTGCCGGTGTTCTCGGCGAAGTTTACGATGCGGCCGAGGCGAATGCCGACTTGGCCTTTGAGTTCGTTGGCTTTTGCTTTGGCGGCTTCGATCGCTTTTTCACGGGCTTGCGACAAGAGCGCATCAGGATTCTCGATTTGGAGGCCGAGATTGTTCACTTGATTAGCACCGGCAGTTACGAGGCCGTCCAGGACCGTGCTGATCTTAGAAAGATCACGGACTTTTACTGTATAGCTTTGCGTTACCTGATAGCCGGTGATGCGAGGCTGGCTGCCGGACGAGTAGTCATACTGGGGGTAGATATTGTAATCGGCTGTTTGGATATCTTTGTCCTCAATGCCTTGCTTCTTGAGAAAATCAGTAACGCTTTGGGATTTGCGGCTGTTGTCGTCTTGGGCAGTCTTGGAATTGGGTGATTGGGTAACAATGCTCGCCGAAATGACGGCAATATCAGGCGCAGCTGAAACTTTGCCTTCGCCGCTAAACGAAACTGTGTTGGCGGTGTTGACCGTGGTAAGGATATGATTGATCTCGACCCCGAGAAATGCGGCCAAGAGGATAAGGATTGTCATCACCAGCCCCGAGAAATATTTATTTTTGAACATAGTGAAAAATTATTGCTTTTCTTGTAGTATATCACAGTATGAATGCGCCAGCCATCTGGGCCGTTTTGGATAATATCCGCAGCCGCGAGAACGTCGGTTCTATTTTCCGCACCGCTGACGCCGCTGGCGTGGGGAAGCTCTACCTCTGCGGCATTACGCCTCGGCCGCCGCATGAAAAAATCAGCAAGACCGCGCTCGGAGCGGAGAAAACCGTATCCTGGGAATACCATACTCAAGCGTGGCGTCTTGTGGAGCGGCTGCGGGCAAAAGAAAACGCATATATCGTGGCGCTGGAAAAAACTTCGAATTCAGAAAATATTTTTGCCTTGAAACTGCCATCTGATCGGCCAATTGTCTTAGTTGTAGGGAATGAAGTTGAGGGCTTGGCGCCACGCATATTGGCTCGGGCCGATACGGTTGTCGCAATACCCATGCGTGGGGAAAAGGAATCTTTGAATGTGGCGGTGGCGTTTGGCGTCGCCGTCTACCAGCTTATTCGATGAAATTTCCCGTCAAAACCGTGGAGAAAAAATTATTCGAATCCGGCTATGGCTATGTATGCGCCGTGGATGAGGTCGGCATGGGGTGCCTAGCCGGACCGGTTGTGGTCTGCGCCGTAGGCATGACCAATACGTTTCATAAAAAGATTCATAAAAAATTGCGGAATCTGCGCGAGTCGAAACTTCTGAATCCGGCCCAGCGGGAAGCATTTGCCAGCTGGCTGGTCCGCGACCAAGGGCTTGTGTATGCGCTGGCGGTCTGTTCGCCACGGACAATCGATAAAATAAACATATATGAGGCCGCCCGCCGAGCGATGCGCCAGGCTTTGAAGAAAATCCGCCCGCCGTTTGCCCTTAAAACTGTCGTACTGGTTGACGGGAAGCATCCGATCCAGGGCGTTGAACACGACCAGCACGCCATCGTCGCAGGCGATCGCAAAGTTTTTGCGATCGCCTGCGCGTCCGTCCTGGCCAAGGTTCATCGCGATCGCCTCATGAAACGCTATGCCAAAAAATTTCCCGGCTACGGCTTTGAGAGGCATATGGGCTATGGGACCAAGCATCATTACGCGTGCTTGACCGAACTTGGACCGTGTCCCATCCATCGCCGCTCATTCCGATTGACGTAGGCCTTGGAGCGGCATATCTTTTGGCAGTAAGGGTTTTCGCTTTGAAGGGGAAATATCCACCTGACAGAGAAGACGATTCGTTTCGTATAGTATACTGGTAATATAACAACAAAAAACATGATGAACACATCGAAACAATCGGGCCAGGCATGGGTCTGGGTGGTCGTGATTATTGCCGCCGCCGTTCTTGTGTATTATTTCTTCGTTCGCTCGGATTCTTCCAATCCGAATCCGAGCGTGTCGCCGACGGTAAGCGTGTCCGTGTCGGGCTCACCGACGGCGCAGCCGTCGGTGAGCAGCTCCGCATCGCCAACCGCTTTCGTGTCGCCCACGCCGACTCCGTCCCCGACTGGCCCAGCAACGTATCGGAGTAACCAGTATGGATTTCAGTTTCAGTATGATTCGCGCTTCCTCCTGAACAATTACCAAAATCTGGGGAGTTACTTTAGCTCCGGCGGGGTACAGGTCGCAAACATTGCTATTCCGCCGGAATTGTATCCGAAAACAAATTTTGGCTCGGCAACGGCCAATATCGTTGCGCGGCCAAATAGCGACGGGAACCAGTGTCAGACCTATGTAACCGGGGCCGATCAAACTGCGGTTATGAATCGCACGGAAACCCACGGCGGCAACGTATTTTCGACTGCCACATTGACTGAAGGAGCCGCCGGGACTGCCTACCAGACCCGTATTTACCGCCTGTGGCGCAATCAGGTTTGCTACGAGATCAGTTTGAATGTGGGCATTGCCAATATCGGCAATTATCCTGCAGGCTCTGTCTCGGAAGTGAATCAGGCCGATATCTGGAACCGGCTCACCCAGATCGTGGACACCTTTAAGTTCCTATAGAAATGCCGAAGTTCCCTGAAAGCCCGCCGTTTTCCAAACGGCGGGCTTTCATTCTTTAGTCAGGTTTGTATAATAGAAGAACTATGGCAAATATTGCAATCAACGGTTTTGGTCGAATCGGACGGGCATTTTTCAAATTAGCAATCACCAGGCCCGAGCTGAATATCGTGGCTATCAACGATCTTGGGGATCTCGCCAATCTGGCCTATCTTTTGAAATACGACTCTGCCTACGGGCGATTCGACAAAGAAGTTTCGGTTACGGACGGCAAGTTGGTTGTTGCCAGCAAAGAATACGCGTTTATCCAAGAAAAAGATGCGACCAAACTTCCCTGGGGCTCGCTGAACGTGGATATTGTGGTGGAATCTACGGGCGTGTTCGAAAGCTTTGAAAAAGCCTCCGTCCACAAAACCGCGGGCGCCAAACATGTCGTTTTGACCGCGCCGGCCAAAGACGAAGACGGCCCCGACGCCCGGACAGTGCTTATGGGTATCAATGAGGATGTCCTCAAAACCTGCAGCATGAGTTCAAATGGTTCGTGTACGACAAATTCGGCTTCGCCGCTGGTAACTATTTTGTCCGAAAAAATTGGCATCAAGAAAGCGTTTTTAAATACGGTTCACGCCTATACCGCGACTCAATCGCTCATTGACGGCCCGGCCAAGGGATCAGACTATCGGCGCGCCCGCTCGGCGGCCGTGAATATCTCTCCGTCCACGACCGGCGCTGCAATCGCCGTCGCGCGGGCGGTAGAATCCCTCAAGGGCAAGTTTGATGGCGTAGCGATGCGCGTCCCGGTTCAGACCGGCTCGCTTTCGGCGATCACATTTTTGGCTGCGCGGCCGACGGCGCCTGAAGAAATAAATTCCATTCTGACCGAAGCTGCCGGTGATCCGCGCTGGCACGGCATTTTCCGGGTTACTACTGACCAGCTCGTGTCTACCGACATTATCGGCGAGCCCTATGCTGCGGTTGCCGATCTTTCGCTGACCAAAGTCGTGGACGGTGATCTGTGTGCGGTCTATTCTTGGTATGACAACGAATTCGGCTATACCAACTCGCTGGTGGATCATGTATTGAAAGTCGCGAGTAATTTGTAATGTCGCAATATATTTCGGAAGAAAAAATTGATGAGCTGGAATTGAAAGCGAACGAGGCGCGCGAGCTTCTGATTGAGGCACTAATGGAAGCGGGGAGCGGGCACACCGCCGGCCCCTTGGGCATGGCCGATATTTTTACGGCCATGTATTTTCATGTGTTGAACCACAAGCCTGATCAGCCGGATTGGCCTGATCGGGACCGGCTCATTCTTTCAAACGGCCACATTACACCGATCCGCTATGTGACCATGGCTATGGCGGGATATTTTCCGGTCGAAGAACTCAAAACGCTGCGCAAATTCGGGTCGCGGCTGCAGGGTCATCCCGAACGCGAACGCTTGCCGGGCCTGGAAACCACCTCCGGCCCGCTCGGCTCGGGGCTGGGTCAAGCAGCCGGCATCGCCTATGCTGCGCGCATGGATAAAAAAGATTTCCGGACGTATTGCTTTATGTCTGACGGCGAACATGAAGAAGGAATTCTCTGGGAATCGGCTATGTTTGCGGGCAAAAACAAATTACACAATCTCACCGGCGTCATTGACCGCAACAACATTCAGATCGACGGCATGACCGAGGACGTGATGCCCCTTGAAAACCTGCGCGCCAAGTACGAGGCTTTTAACTGGCACGTGCTGGAATGCGACGGCCACAATATTGAGCAGTTCGTGGATCGTATTCAGGAGGCAAAAGCGGTCTATGAAAAACCGACTGTCATCATTGCTCACACCATTCCCGGCAAAGGCGTCCGCGAGATTGAATTTGATTACAACTGGCACGGCAAACCGCCGACCAAGGAAGAAGGGGCTAAGTTTTTAGCTGAATTGCGTACGCTCAAAGGAAAGATTCAAAGCGAACATCAATAATGATGAATCCTGATCAAAAACTCATCGCTGATTTATCGAAAGCTGAAATGGCGCCCACGCGCGACGGTTTCGGCAAGGGGGCGGTCCGTGCCGGCGAAAAAGACGATCGAGTCATGGTATTGTGCGCGGATCTGACCGAATCCACGCGTGCTTTGTGGTTCAAAGAAAAATTTCCCGAACGATTCGTCGAACTGGGCGTAGCCGAGCAGAATATGGCGGTTGTCGCATCCGGCATGGCTAACTACGGCAAGATTCCGTTCATCGCTTCATATGCGACATTCAGCCCCGGCCGCAATAATGAACAAATTCGAACCAATATCGCCATCAATAATGTGCCGGTCAAAGTGGTCGGCGCCCATGCGGGAATTTCAGTCGGACCTGACGGCGCAACTCATCAAGCCTTGGAAGATATTGCGCTGATGCGCGTGGTGCCGCGGATGGTTGTTGTTGTGCCGTGCGACGCCGTCGAGGCCGAAAAGGCGACGTTCGCTCTGGCGTTCAATGGCCAGCCGTCATACCTTCGCGTCGGCCGCGAGAAATCGCCGGTGTTCACAACCCCGGAAACCCCGTTTGAGGTCGGCCGCGCGGAGATGTTGCGCGACGGGGGAGACGCGGCGATCGTCGGTTGCGGCATGTTGCTTTATAACGCGCTCCGCGCGGCCGAGGAGTTGGCCGCCGAAGGCGTCCAGTGCACGGTTATCAATTCGCATACCATTAAGCCGCTGGACGAAAAAACAATCCTTGCCGCCGCTCGGAAAACAGGAGCGATCGTGAGTGTGGAAGAACATCAAATTGCCGGCGGGCTGGGTTCGGCGGTGGCTGAAGTTCTGGTTCGCAGTTTCCCCGTCCCGCAGGAGTTCATCGGCATTCAGGATCGGTTCGGCGAATCCGGCACGGCTTCGGAGCTGATTGAGGCCTTCGGCCTCGGCGTCAGCCATATCAAAGCGGCCGTGAAAAAAGCAATCTCCCGCAAGAAATAATCCCGCCGGAGGCGGGATTATTTCTTGAGCAATTCTTTTACTTTGGCCAGATCAGCTTGGATCGTCTGTTTAATCTGGGGATTTGTCGCCGCGTGGCCGGGGTGATATGTAGGGACGAGGGTGTAGGTGCCGAAATTGAAGGTCCGGCCGTGGACATTATCCAGGGGCTGGCGCAGCCCGACTCCGTTCAGGGCCAAGGTGCCGAGCGTTACCACGACGGTTGGCGCCAAGGTGCGGATCTCTTCTTTGAGGAAGTTCGAATGCGATTTGAGTTCTTTCGGAGAAATCGCCGTGCCTGATTGCGGAGTGTATTTGACTGCGTTGGTGATATAGACTTTTTTCTTGTCGATCCCGATGGTCTTGAGAATTTGATGGAGCGTTTTTTCAGAAATGCCGGCCAGGGCTTTGGATTCTTTTTGTTCGAATTCACCGGGCATTTCACTGACGAAAACTATTTTTGCGCCGACTAAACCACTGCCGAATATTAATTTCTTGTCTTTGAATTTGCTCTTGATGGATCGGTGGATCCGTGCGAGCTCCGGCTGGTTTTGTGTCGGGGCCGTCATAGGGTGCAGTTAGAGACTCCCGTTCCGTTGGCTAGAGCTTATCAAAATAACGCCCAAATTGCAAGTTCGAGATGAGTTTTTGGTCTGATGTCAAGTTGATATCTTGGATTTAAGGATCAGCGGATTATTTGCCGTCGGCGATCATTTTTGGTATACTTTCAGAGAAAAAATTGAGTTTTCGTATGCGTTTCTTGGGTGCGTAGTTCAGTGGTAGAACGCGTTCCTGATAAGAACGAGGTCGTAGGTCCGATTCCTACCGCACCCACCAGAACCCTGAAGTCCGCTCGCGGGCCGTTAGCTCAGTTGGTAGAGCGCCTCATTTGCAATGAGGAGGTCGCCGGTTCGAATCCGGCACGGTCCACCGAAGAAGTCTCGAAAACGATATATGCAACGGAATACTCATCACGGACATCGATTGGTTATGTACCGCTCGTGGCGGCACGTTGCGGCGACGGCAGGTTTGATCATTCTGCCGCTTGCGTTCCTTTTAGGTTTTGCCCATATTTCCCATGTTGAGACCCGGGTGCTGATTCAGAACCTGCTTGTCTCGTTGGGCCGAATTACCGTTGCATATATTTTGTCGGCTCTCATCGGCTGGGGCTGCGCAGTTCTATTCTACAAAGGTCGCCGCAGCGACGTTGCGCTGCCGGTTTTTGACGTTCTCCAAAGCTTTCCAACCTATGCGGCCCTGCCGCTGGCCGTGCTGTACTGGGGCGCTTCGAATTTCACGGTGATCGTATTTCTGGTGTTGGCAATTGTCTGGCCGATTTTCTTTTCCGTCATCAGTTCGCTGAAATTAATCCGTCGCGATTGGCAGGAAGCTGTCGAGATTTCGGGATTGCACGGCTGGGATTATGTGAGAAAATTTTTGATTCCGGTGAGTATGCCAGGCCTGATGACGGGTTCGGTAATTGGATTAGGGGATGGCTGGGAGGCGCTGGTGGCGACCGAAATCATCGTCGGCCTGCACACGGGCCTGGGCGCGTTTTTCCAATCATCGTCCGACAATCTGCAGGTTACGCTGCTGGGAATTTTCGGATTGCTGCTCGTCATTTTTGCCATTAACAAGCTGATCTGGCTGCCGCTGCTGAACCGCAGCCATCAGATGACCGAAGAATAATATGTCCTACGCGATTAAACTGACAAAAGTCTCGCAGACGTTCCGGGGAGTGCGCGGAGCGAAGCTCCGCGCACTGGCGGACGTTGATCTTGAAATCCATCCGGGCGAGTTTTTTGTTCTGGTCGGGCCGTCCGGCTCTGGCAAATCCACCTTGCTTCGGATTATGAGTGGTTTGGAAAAAACCTTCACCGGTTCGGTTGAATTCGGCGAAGGATTTTCCCGCGATTCCGTCAGTTTCGTATTCCAGCAATTCGCGCTCTTGCCGTGGCTGACAGTGCGCGAAAATATCGAGATGGGTTTGAATCGCCAGTCGCTGGCCGCCCGCCGGGCCCGCAGCACGATCGAAATGGAGCGGCTGGGTTTGACCAAATTCGCCAACGCCTACCCGCACGAACTCTCGGGCGGCCAGCGGCAGCGCGTCGGCATTGCCCGGGCGCTGGCCACCGATCCCAAGATTATTTTCATGGACG
>CAZKJF010000010.1:0-26961 GCA_964553025.1 uncultured Candidatus Saccharibacteria bacterium
TTCAAATCCCTCCTCGCCCACAGAAAATTAAATCTCTTATACCCTGCTTTTCAGATTCTCGTTTGTAGTTTTTACTTCCAACGAACAGCTGTAAACAGTTAAGGAGAATTACCCATGTCAGAAGAACAACAGCAGCAAAAACCAAATCCGGCGTCGGCTTACACCGATGAAAACGGCGAGCGTATACCGGGCAAAATCCGCCGCATGGCCAAGCGTCGATGGACGCGGCCGGTTGTCCGCAAAGTGCGCATCTTGAAAGAAACGCGCAACGCCGCCGACGCGGCCCATGACCACAAAGTGGGCGGTCTTAAAATTATCCATTTCGGCGGTTTGGGCGAAGTCGGCCGCAATATGTCGGCTATCCAATACGACGACGAAATCGTTTTAATCGACGCCGGCGTCCGCTTCCCCGAGCCCAACGAAATGCCCGGTATCGACTTTATCATTCCGAACGCCGACTATCTGGCCGACAAGAAGGATATGGTCAAAGCCATGTTCATTACCCACGGCCACTTGGATCACATCGGCGCTTTACCGTTCGTCCGCGATAAGATCGGCGACCCTGACGTCTATGCCGCGCCGCTCACCAAGGCCCTCGTCATGAAACGCCTCGACGAATTCAAACACTTAAAACCGCTTGATATTCATCAGGTTGAAGCCGGCGAGACCATCAAAGTTAGCGACAAGATAAGCGTTCAGGTGCTTCGCATCAACCACTCGATCCCGGACGACATGGCGATCGCCGTCAAAACTCCGGCCGGCACCATCATCCACACCTCGGACTTTAAATTCGACGACACGCCGGTCAACGACCGGCCGGCCCAGCTTGAAGAACTCAAGAAGCTCGCCGATGAGGGCGTCTTGCTCCTGGAATCCGATTCTACCGGCGCTGAAGCTGAAGGCCATTCCTTGTCGGAACAAGCCATTACCGAAAATCTCGACAAAATCATCCGCGAAGCCTCGGGCATGCTCATCATGGGCACTTTTGCCTCGCTGATCAATCGCGTCCAGCAGATCATCACCATCTCTGAAAAATACGGACGCAAAGTCGTGTTCGACGGCTACTCGATGAAAACCAACGTCGAAGTCTGCAAAAAGCTCGGCTATCTCCGCATGGCCCAAGGCACCCAGATCAGCATGGACCAAATCGACGATTATCCGCGCGAAAAAATTACGGCCGTAGTAACCGGTGCCCAAGGCGAGGATAACGCCGTCCTAATGCGCATCGCCAACGGCGAACACAAAGCAATCCAGATCAAGAAGCACGACACGATCGTCTTCTCATCTTCGGTCATTCCAGGCAACGAGCGCAGCGTCCAATTCTTGAAAGACCAGCTGCTTCGCAACGGCGCGCGCGTGTTCAACTACAAAATGATGGATATTCACGCCGGCGGCCACGGCAACCGCGAGGATTTGCGCAAAATGATCCAGCTTATCCGGCCTAAATTCTTCATGCCGATCCATGGCCAATACTCGATGATGGTCAGCCACGGGTTCATGGCCCAGGAGGAAGGCGTTCCCGAAAACAACGTCATCATCGCCGACAACGGCTCGATCGTGCATCTTGACCAAGACAACTGGTGGCTCGACAAAGCCAAAGCACCCTCCGACTACGTCTTCGTAGACGGTCTGGGGATCGGCGACATCGGCAACGTCGTACTGCGCGACCGCCAGATTCTCTCGGAGGACGGCTTCGTCGTCGTCGTTACCCTTGTGGACCGCAAGACCGGCAAGGTTCGCACCAGCCCTGATATTATTTCTCGCGGCTTCGTGTACCTAAAAGACCACAAAGACCTGCTCTTGGCCATGCGCAAGAAGATCCGCTTCATCGTCGAACACAACACCGCTCAAGGCAAGGACGTCAACGATACCTACCTCAAGGATGAACTCCGCAATCAGCTCGGCCTGTTCCTGTTCCAAAAGACCGAACGCCGGCCGATGGTCCTGCCTGTCATCATCGAAGTCTAGCCGAATTGCAGAATTGAATTTTTCAGAAGGTTTAGTATCATTAGGGACATGCCTAAGAAGATTTTGCTCACCGGCGACCGGCCGACCGGACCGCTGCACATCGGCCACCTGTTCGGTTCCCTTACGAATCGCGCAGCCATGCAGAATGACTTCGAATCCTACATCATGGTGGCCGATGTGCAGGCCCTGACCGACAACTTCAGCAACCCGGACAAAGTCCGGGAAAATGTTTTGGAAGTGGCCATGGATAACTTAGCCGCCGGCGTGGATCCCAAAAAAGCGACCCTGTTCATCCAAAGCCAGATTCCCCAGATCGCCGAACTTACGGTCTTCTATTCAAATCTGGTTACCGTCAACACGCTTAAACGCAATCCGACCGTGAAATCGGAGATCGCCGAAAAGCGGGAGCTTTTCGGCGCCGAGGGCGAGAGCGTAACCTACGGTTTTCTCGGCTATCCCGTCAGCCAAGCCGCCGACATTACCGTTGTCCGAGCCGACGTCATTCCCGTCGGCGAGGACCAACTCCCGATGATTGAACTCACCCGCGAGATCGTCGAGCGATTCCACCGCATCTATCAATGCGATATTTTCCCCCGCCCCGAAGCCAAGTTATCCCAAGCCCCGCGCATCATCGGCCTCGACGGTTCGGCCAAAATGTCTAAATCTCTCAATAACGCCGTATACATCAAAGAAACGCCCGAAGAAACCGCCGAGAAAATTAAAAGCGCCAAGACCGATTCCGGTTCTTCCGTCTCATATGACCCCGCGTCCCGGCCGGAAATTTCAAACCTGGTCATGATCTACGCCCTCATCCACGGCAGAGAGCCCAAAGAAGCGGTAAAAGATTTCGCCGGCATGAATTATGCCGCTTTCAAAACTAAAGTTGCAGCCGATCTGAACGCCTACCTGGCCCCTATCCGCGCTAAACGCCAGGAATTGGAATCCAAACCTCATTACGTCAAAGAAATCCTTGTCATGGGCCGCGAAAAAACGCTCAAGAAAGCGGAAGAAACACTCTCCTTGGTCCGTACGGCAATGAAGATCAACTACTAGCTCTCAATGAGCTTCAGCAGCTCTGTTTGCTTATTTTTCAAGATTTGATTGTTGGCCGCCTCGATGAATAGTCGGAGAATGGGCTCCGTGTTGGAAGCGCGGAGATTAAACCACCAATCGGGATATTCGACGCTGACGCCATCCATTTCGCTGATATTTCCATCGGCATATTTTTGTTTCAGCCGGTCTAATATGATTTTCGCATGGGCTTGATTGTTGAGCGGTAATGAAAGCTCGCCGGATCGGGCATACGAAACCAGCGGCCGGACCAGCTCGGAGAACGGCACTGACGCTTGATGAGCCATGACGAGCAGATACAGCATCGCTAAGGCCGCCGATTCGGCATAGTGCATAGATTTGAAATAGAAATGGCCCGATAATTCGCCGCCCAAGCCCGCATCATAATCGCGCATGGTTTCTTTGATGAATGTGTGGCCCACTCGGGACGGAATGCCTTGGGAACCTAGAAGCGCTTTGACGCTGCGGGAAACGCGGATGTCGTAGACGGTCTTGGGATGGCCAAGGGCATTGTAGAGAAGCCCTAGCGTAATGTCGGGCCAAATGATTCGGCCGGTTTCATCAACGACCGCCAGCCGATCTCCATCGCCGTCGAATGCAAAACCCATGTGCGCCCCCGAAGCGACGACTTTAGCCTGCAGCTGCTGAATATTCTCCGGCCGCGAGACGTCGGGCTGGTGATTAGGAAACCGACCGTTGATCTCAAAAAACATTTCCAGTACGTTGACGTTGATTTTTTTAAACAAATTCTTGAGCACGACCGGCGTCATGCCATTGGAGGCGTCCACCACGATCCGCATCCGGCCCAGATCCTCGCCGGCCGCGCCGCTCACCTCCAAAAGAAAATTAACATAATCATCGCAGAAATCCCGCGTCTCGATGCGCCCAGCCGGCGCGGCCGGGGCAGATTCATCCAGCAGTTTCTCAATCTCGGCCAGGCCCGAATCCGCACCGACCGGTGCTCCTTGGCGCCCGATAATCTTAAAGCCGTTGTACTGGGCAGGATTATGGGAAGCGGTAATCATGATCCCGCCGTCGGCGGCGCTTGCACTTACGGAAAAATTAAACAATGGCGTCGTCGCGGGGCCGATATTGATAACGGAAGCACCCGCCGCAGCAGCGCCGGCAATCACGCGGCTAGCCATGGATTCCGAACCTTGGCGGTCGTCGTGCCCGACCACGATCACCCCCGCTCCCAGGTACCGCACCGCCGCCACGCCGATCCGAAACGCGAGGTCTTCATTAACCTCGCTCGGATATACGCCTCGCACGTCATAGGCTCGAAAAATCGAGTTCATATCGTCTTTCCAGTATACCCAAACTTTACAAAAACAAAAACCGACCGCGTGGGGTCGGTTGGCGGAGGGAGAGCCGCCCTTCCTCCGCCAATGGTGCTGCGCCGGCCGACAGAGTCAGCGACGGCGTTCGTTGTCATCCCGCGGGATGACGGTCACGTCCTTGTGCAGCTGGCCGCTCGAATCCCGGACGTCGGCCGTATCGTGGCCGCCGGCAATGCTGTTGTGGTGAGTGACGGGGCCCTCGATCTTCCCATTGCTCTCCCACCGGCCGGGCTTGTTCTCGGGCATGTAATCAGCGTTCCGATTGTATCGTGACATAGCCTTACTCCTTACCGCTTCCGGTCGGGACCAGTCAAAAGACTGGGATTTTTGCCTTACTCAAGTAAGGGCTTCTGCGCAAACACTTGGAGGTCTACGAGCCGGCGATACTGCGGACATGATTCATAGAGATCCGCATGCTTGCCTTCACCCACCAGCTGTCCTTCATCCATCACAAGAACGCGATTCGCATACCGGATGGTCGAGAAGCGGTGGGCAATAAGGATCGTCGTGCGGCCTTTTGAGGCCTCGTTGATCGCTTCGCGGATTTCAGCTTCGACTGCGGCGTCCAAACTGCTGGTCGCTTCGTCGAAGATGATGATGGCCGGATCCTTGATCAACGCCCGAGCGATTCCAATTCGCTGGCGTTCGCCGCCGGACAATTTAAGCCCGCGTTCTCCGATCAGGGTATCAAACCCTTTTTCGAGCTTGTGCGAGAACCGGCTGATCTGCGAGATCTGAGCTATCCGCTGCAACTCCTCTTCGGTCACGTCTTTCGCTTTCCCGTTGAGACCGTAGAGAATATTTTCGCGAATGCTGCGATCAAAGAGCGGCACGTTCTGTTCAACGACGCCAACTTTTGTTCTGAACTTTGAAAGATCCAGAACACGCAAATCCTGCCCGTCGATGAGTATCTGGCCAGCTGTCGGATCACTGGCTCGCACCAACATGTTCGCAAGCGTCGTCTTGCCTGAACCGGACTCACCGACAATGGCCACCGTCTCCCCGGGCTCAATTACGAACGACACGTCTTGCAAGGCCGGCCGCTTCGATTTTTCAATTTCCTTCAGCTTATCCTCATCATCATCATCATCAGCAGCAGCCTCCGAAATGGCCATGCGGCTGTCGTAGGTAAACGAGAGATTGCGAACCTCAATTCGACCTTGAACTGGATTAAGCACGACAGGATTGAGTACAACCGTGACGTCGCTTTCCATGCCCAAGAATTCGCAATAGCGCTTAATCGAGGTCCACATCTTCATGATCTGTCGTTGCAAGTTGCCCACATTCGAGACGCTGTCCAGCGCGTTGTTGGACCACGACCAGAATACTACGATGCTGCCAAAGGTATATCGGCCGCTGTAAATATAGCGGACGCCCAAAACCATGATCGCGACGCGTGCGACAATGATGACTGTCGACTTCAGGTACGCCATGGCCAGGAACCGGCGCCAGAGCGGCTTTGCAAAGGCAACTGTCTCTTCATACTTTGCGTCAGCTTCAGCGCGAGCCTTGTGCTCCTGGGCATTTACCAGCACATAGCCGACATGCTGGATGATCTCGCTCCGAAACTTGGACTCTTGGTTCCACATCTTCTCAAGCTTCTTGAGGTCGCTCCTAAAGAGGTAGTTCATCCGAAGCGTCAGTATAACGAACACAACAACCGCCGAGAACACGATGAGGCCCATGGCCATCGAGAGCCAGCACATCGCGATCACCATGATGAACGCGCGGCTAATTGTCGGCACGACCTCATAGATGAACATGTTTACCAGCGCCGTCATGGAATTCTGGCCGCGGTTGACGATGCTTTGTTTGATCCCTGAGTGGAGCGTGTTGTGCTGCCCCACTGAGAGATTCATCAACTGCGCCATCGTCTGGTCGCTCGCGCGCTCGTCAATGTCGAAATCAATATTCTGAATTTCGTACATCTCCCGCGAGAACTCCAGAATCCAGTGTCTGAAAAGCCAGACCGTCCCTGCGAGAACGATAAGCCAATAGGTCTGGCCTATTGCCTTGCCGTGACTGATATTGTCCAGGATCGTTCCTTGAATGTACGGGCCGACCAGCGACAATGTCTGGGTCAGCGCGATGCCAATTAGAACGATCAGCATCCGCCACTTGAGCGGGCCAAAGATGACCCATACTCGCCGCAAAAACTCTTTCTGTACTTTCATCTTTCTGCCTCCTTAGCATCTGGTTGGAAAAGGTCTGGCCTATATTTTTATTTTAACACTAATTATATCTATTGTCAATTCTAATTTTAGCTAAAAGTCAAGACAATTTCCTAGCCTATTTTGGTCGTTTCTGCTACAATATGAGCCATGTTATCCATCGGAATCGTCGGGCTGCCGAACGTGGGCAAGAGTACACTGTTCAAGGCCTTGACCAACAAACAGATCGATATCCAGAACTATCCGTTCACGACCATCGATCCAAACGTGGGTGTGGTGGCAGTACCCGACGAGCGCGTGGACAAACTTGCGGAGTTTTCGCATTCAAAAAAGAAAGTCTACACGGCGATCGAATTCATAGATATCGCCGGCCTGGTCAAGGGCGCGTCGCAAGGCGAAGGGCTCGGCAATAAGTTTCTAGCCAACATCCGCGAAGCGGATTCGATCGCTCAAGTCGTTCGCGCGTTCGAGGATCCGGCCGGAAATCCGGTCACCCATGTCCACGGCCGCATCCATCCGGCTGAAGACATCGGCATCATCAATACCGAGCTCATCATAGCCGATCTGGAGACCGTGGCCGGCCGTATTGAGCGGACCAGCAAGGCCGCCCGCTCGGGCGACAAAACCGCGGCAGCCGAGATCGCTGGACTTGAAAAGTTTAAAAAGCAGCTCGACGGAGGCGGCCTCATTTCCCATCTCTCCCTTACGGAAGACGAAGCCCGGCTGGCCAAAGAATTAAATCTTCTAACGGGCAAAAAATTCATCTACGTCGTCAACGTTTCAGAGAACCAGCTCACAGCTGGCTGGCGGCCCGAACCCGAGCTTATGGACGCGTTCGCCGGATCCGAATATGTGGTCATGTGCAACAAGCTCGAATTGACCCTATCCGAAGTCGGACCCGATGAAAAGCAAGAGTATTTGAAAGAATTCAACCTGCCCGAATCGGGACTGGACACGCTGATTAAACAAGGCTACCGAACCCTGGGACTGCTGACGTTCCTGACCACCGGCGAGGATGAAACACGGGCATGGACGGCACATCACGGCGACCCGATTCCCCGCGCATCGCGCGCAATCCATACCGACTTCGAGAAACTATTCATCAAAGCGGATGTTATTCCTTGGCAGACGCTCCTGGAGAACGGTTCTTTCGCCAAAGCAAGGGAAAAAGGCGCCATCAAGACCGTCGGCCGGGACTACATTATTCAAGAAGGCGACGTCGTGGAAATTAAAATCTAGTAGGCAGAGCAGGCCGGAATATGGTATATCTGGGACAGCTCTTTCCATGACAATATTTAATCAAACCCTCCTGACCGTGGCGGTCATGCGGAGCTTTGAATCCGGCCCGAGCCGCGATTTCTATATCCTCAAGGACGCGATCCGAACCCTGATGGAAAAATCAGGTCGGCGCTTCGCGCCGGCCGAGCTCACCACGATTGAAACCCAAATCCGCCAGCAGGTTGCAGAGCTTTTGAAGTCTGGATTGCTTATCCAACACCGGCGGGACGCTCGATTCACGGTCGTCCACGCTCTCCCGGATAAGTGCGGTATGCCCACCCAGCCGCCTACGCTCCCGTACGAAACGGCTGTTCGCCGGCCGCCGCTCTGTCAGTGCTGCGGCGCGGAAATGTATGTCCTCCAAAAACGGGACCGTACGCATCCCTACCGCGTCGTCTGTAAAGTCTGCCGGCAGGGCTTTCTCATGGATGGGAAAATATAAAAAAAGCGGGCCCTTCGGGCCCGCTTTTTCGTTCTCAAGACTTGACTAAAACCAACTCTTTTGATACCATAATGCCAGTCAATTAACACGCGTCCGCGCTCGGCAGAATACCCATGAACGGGACCCCTCGTCCCTTCTCTGCCGGCCGTCCCGCGCCAGAGCATGACGGACACCCGTCGGAACTATGAGCTCGCGTTCCATATCAATCCGAATCTAGACGAACCCCGCATCGCCCAGATTTCCAATGAGCTCAAAGACCAGGTCAGCAAAGCTAAAGGCATCATCTCGTTCACCAAAGAACCGGAGCGCATCCGCCTTTCCTACCCGATCCGCGGCAATGCCAACAGCTACTTCGGCTATATCCAGTTCAGCACCGAGGAGACTGACGGCTTGGCCAGCGTCGAAGAGTACATTAAACTAAATCCCGATATTATCCGGTCGCTGACCGTCCGCCTTCCGTCAGACGCCCAGAAGAGCCAAGCGCTCATGCGCCAGGCCAAAGCCCGCGAACGCATGGAGAAAAAGGCCAAAGTCGCGCCCGAGAAAGCTCCGGCCGTGCCCAATGAGAAACTGGACAAAGAGCTTGAAGATATTATCGAGAAGTTATAAGCTAACCGTATGAATCTCAATAAAGTATTCCTCATCGGTCGATTGACCCGCGATCCCGAAACCCGCAGCACCCCGAGCGGCCAGACGGTCACCACCCTCGGCTTGGCCACTAACCGTGTCTGGAGCGATGCCTCCGGCCGCAAAGAAGCCACTGAATATCACAATGTCGTTGCCTGGGGCCGCCTCGGCGAGATCGCCAGCAACTATCTCAAGAAAGGCGGGCTCGTTCTGATTGAAGGCCGCATGCAGACCCGCTCCTGGACCGGCAAGGACAACGTCAAACGCTACACCACCGAGATCGTAGCCGAGAACCTTCAGCTCGGTCCGCGCTCCGCCGCCGGCGGCTCCTACGAGCCCTCCAGCGCCCCGCGACGTTCATCTGCTCCCGCCGCAGCCCCGATGGACAGCGACATCCCCATCATCGACGAGAACGAGCCGCTAAACGCCGGCATCGAGGAAGATGAAATGAAGATCAAAGAATCAGATTTACCATTCTAACCCTATGAACTGCAATCTCTGTCAAAACAACATTGAACACATGGACTACAAGAACACGCGCGAACTGCGTAAGTTCGTGACGTCCCAATTTAAGATCGGCACGTCGCGTCGCAACGGCCTCTGCGCCAAGCATCAGCGAATGATCGCCAATGCCGTCAAACTCGCCCGCTTCATGGCTCTCATGCCCTACACGCGCAACCAGACGGTTCGATAGTATTTCTTGATTGAAAAGAAACATTCCCCCTTCTCATTGCGACTACATCGCGATGAGAAGGGGGAATTGTCGCATCAGGCCGGCATTTCATCCCGGAACCGGGCCTTAGGCAAGCTCAACTCCCCGCTCCATTCAACACTTCCCTGGTTTTCGGCCCCACATACCCGTACGCGGGATCACCGGGCAGGGCTAGATTGTGAGCTTTCTGAAAGGCCTGGACGGCTCCTTTCGTGATGGGGCCGAAGTAGGTGGTAGTAGAAGTTGATTGGGGAAAGAAACCAAGCGATTTCAGGGTTTCTTGGAGTATTCTGACTTGGGGGCTGGAAACACCCTGGTAGAGCGGAATGGATATAAGGGGATGAGATACGGAAGTGGACACGGTTTTAGAACTTCCGTCAGGGTAGGTTTCCGAGGCTGGGACGGTGAGGATGCTTGTCCAGGCGTAGCCTAACGCGGAGAAGACGCTTGGGTTGGGAATCCAGCGTTTTTGGCCATTCTCCACGACGTATACCCTGGGGTCACCCACATATGTGATGAGGGTGCCGGGGGGACGGGAGGCTGAGGCTACACCTTCCCCACCCACCTGGTTTGGGTGAGGCAGGAAGGCGAGGCCGACTGCACCAGGAGCGGGGGTGGGAGAAGGGGTGGGACTCGGAGAGGGGGTAGGCGTGGGAGATGCGGTAGGGGTCGGCGTCGGCGTCGGCGTCGGACTTGGCGTGGGTGTGGGTGTTGCCGGTAAGACGTATTCGTAGGCTCCGGCGGCGCCGGTACCGTCGTTGCGGCGGGCGACGCCGTCGAGGTCGTATGGGAGGAGTGATTGATCCGCGGCAACAAGATTCAAAGCTGGAGAAGACTCGGTAAGATGGTAATCGCCATTGCCGGTACCGCTGCCGAGAATAGAATTGTCGGCCACATATTGTGGATCGGTTGAGTGGCCGACGACTGAATTCAAGCCGGCAAACTTCGGCAGAAAGCCGCCGAAAGTGCCTGTTCGTTCCAGATACGCGTTCTGACCTAGACTGACGCCATGAGTGATGCTGTGGTTTCCGTACCGAACCCCGTCCGGTGTCCCGCCATGAGCATCGATATCCGTCACGGTATTGTAGTTATCAAATATATTTCCCTTGATGGACCAATTGCGGCGCCAAACCGGGCCGACTCCATTCAGGTTATAATCGTTATATGCGCCATTGAATCTTTGCCCCACCACCGTATTGTTCCAAAACAGGACATTGTTGACATCGGTTGAAGACGAGTCTGCGGCAATTTGCACTTCCGGCGGCGTATCGCCGCTTATTCTTTCTAAAACATTCTGCACAATTGCCATGCCGTTCTCCCCCGTTAATCCTCCGCCAATCAAAGCAGAACTCGCGCTTGTTTTGGAAAGAATATTAAACGCCCAGATGGGGCCCAAATTTGCCGGCGAACCTTGGCTTGTGACCGAATCCGTAATTTTACCGCCACCGGTCCAGTTAAAATTATTGCCTAGCACTGTATATCCTAATATTGTCTTCCCGCTAAGAGTTGTCATTGATTTATTCCCTCTGACCAATGCGCGGGGAGAATTAAGCGTCGCCGTAAATAACTGCAATTCGGTATCGTTATAGAATTGAGAATCGGTAAAGTAATTTACCGTATTAACATAAACTGTTGCGCTCCCTGTCGAAGCAAAATCCGACTTATCTATCCAGAGCGCATCCATGCTCGTAAAGCCCTGGGTAGTGCTATTGGTAATTTTCACATCTTCCAACTTCAAATGCTCGTTTATCTGCTTCGTACCGCTGGCAGAAGAAATCAAAACATTAGCGCGAGTCGATCCTGGAAATTTCGTAACGGTAAGCCAAGGGGTGGATGAGGCCTTCCCGCCCGTTGAGACCGACCCGCCCGTCCATACGTGGGATCCTTCTTTCAGATAAATGATCCCGGCGCCGGTATCATTCCGGCCATGGTTCGTGTTGTTATACGCGGCGATGGCGTTGGCCGCGGCATAAATATTAAGGAACGCCGCCGGTGGATTTTGTGAATCGAACGCAGATTGGTCCACGGCCTGGCCGGTAGTATTGTTTCCATTAGTTGAATCGACAACCGCAACGGTCACCCCGTAGGTGTTATCCTTATCCAATAAATAATACTGTGGTGCATAGAGGGGCGTCGGCATACTGTTAACCCCGTCACTGGTATCCAATACGGAATTAGCATCGCCGTACCACGGATAGGCTTTGAAATTACAGGTCAGAGTATCCCCGTTTATCAAAGAAGCAGTCGGCACTTCGCCGATATATTCGACAACTGGTACCGTATCACCGACCGTATCATCTACGGTCGGTGATACCACGGTATCGGTCGCGGTATTCGAATGCTCATCAGCACATTCGAAAACAACCGTTCTAACCGGTCGGCCCTGCTGGGCCGACCGGTGGAAGGCAACGGCACGAAGCGTGACGGCGCTGCCGGTAACCCGGTCATATCCCGGATATGACCAATTGGCGATCACTTTAGGATAATCTTCGGCAGAGTTATTGGTGACAGAGAAATCGCTGACTGCGCTGTTGCCATTGCCGCCTTGAGTATAGAAAGCTGCGGGAGCGGTGAAAGTTAACGTATCATCCGAATATATCCAATCGCTCAAAGCAACCCGCACCGTAACACTCCCGCTGTTGTCCGTTTCATTGGCCGTGGCATTATCGGGATACACCTTTCGCTCGTAATTGGTAGCATACACCTTACGAGTTACCGTCGTCGGATTTCCGGAATCATCAAAACCTTGAGACGTAACCGTGAAATAGGGTGTGTTTGCCGTAGGTGCGTTGTTCGTACCCAGGTTAAAATTATATGTCCCGCCGGTAGAAAGCCCGTCGATATCAATCTCCGCGACCCAGCCCTCGCCTCTCTCATCGTCCGTGATTCTCACCGCCGTAATGTCTCCGGTCGCAGCATGAATATTGGCGGGAAAAAATAAAAAAAGGAAATCTGCCAGAGAAAAAAACAAAATAAGAGCAAGAACGCAGATTCTTCGAAAAAATCTAAGCTTTGCTTGTATCTTTTTGCTCTCTCCCGCCAAGTTGGATAAGTTTTTAACGCTAAAATGAGTCCAAAAAACCATGAGAGTATGGTAGCTCATTTATGCAATACGGACAAGCTAATATTTTACGGCGTCAAGAGCGGGTATTTTACCGTTTGAATTCTCGAGGTTTAGCCTCTTCGGTTATCGGAGCAAGTTCTTCGGCTGCAGCTGCGTCTTTGATCTTTTTGACCAGTTCTTTCTCAATTTTGGGATTTTCTTTGAGATAATTCCGGGCCCCATCGATTCCCTGGCCGATCTTCTCGCCGTTATAGCTGAACCAGGAGCCTGACTTGGTGAGAATATTGTAGCGGACGCCTGCATTGATGATATCGGCTTGGCGCGAGATGCCCTCGTTGTAGAGAATGTCGAATTCACAGGTGCGGAACGGCGGCGCGACTTTATTCTTCACAATCTTGATCTTGACCCGATTGCCGACGATCTTTTCGCCAGCCTGAATCTGGGCTGATTTGCGGATCTCGATGCGGACGGAGGAATAGAACTTCAGGGCCATGCCGCCCGGCGTCGTTTCAGGATTGCCGAACATGATGCCGATCTTCATGCGAAGCTGATTGATGAAAATAACGGTGGTCTTGGACTTGGCGACGCTGGCAGTGAGCTTACGGAGGGCATGGGACATGAGGCGGGCTTGGACGCCGACGTGCTGCTGGTCCATTTCACCCTCAATCTCGGCCCGCGGCGTGAGAGCCGCAACCGAGTCGACGACGATGACATCAATACCGCCTGATTTTACGAGCGATTCAACGATATCCAAGGCCTGTTCGCCCGTATCCGGCTGGGAAATGAGAAGCTGGTCTATTTTGACGCCGATCCGCTTGGCATATTCAGGGTCCAAAGCGTGTTCAGCATCCACGTATGCGGCCACTCCGCCGGCTTTCTGGGCTTCACTGACAATATGGAGGCAGAGGGTCGTCTTACCCGACGATTCAGGGCCGTAGATTTCGATGATGCGGCCGCGGGGCACGCCGCCGACGCCCAAAGCGACATCCAGAGAAATGGAGCCCGTCGGGATCACGTCAACGTCAACCTTGCTGACTTGGCCCAGGCGCATGATCGAACCGTCCCCGTATTTGTCTTGGAGCTCCTTGACCATCAATTCGACCTGTTTGTTTTTGGCGTCCGAGACCTTGGCTGCCTTATCTTCCGTATCGCGCGAGGCTGATTTTCCGGCTGGCTTTTCGGATTGTTTTTTGGCAATCATGGAAAAAGATTAAATTTGCTGCTTACATTGTACAAAACGGCTCCGCAAACGCAAGATGACAAACGGCCGGCTTTCAGCCAGCCGTTTCAGGCTCGTCGTAGTTGGATTTCAGGCGTTCGCGCCAGAGGGCTTCGGACTCTTTGAATCGGATGCAGTTCTGGCAGTTGCAATCGGGATTCTCCCGCACGTGGCGGGCGATCTTGGCGAGAGCCTGGACATCGATCCGGCCCTTCGTACTGGACGTAAATTTTGAGCGGCCCATGGAGCTGGGCCCAGTATATCAAACAGCCGCAGAAAGTATAGCTTAAGAATTGGTACGGTCGGCTTCGGGCGTGTCGGCGGAAACGATCGCGGCATCTACTTCGGGAATAACGGGGCCGTCCATGGTACCGTCGGGCCGGACATATACGTCGCGCGGCTTAGCGCCGTTCGCGGGTCCCACCACTCCATTCTGTTCGAGAAGATCGAGCAGTCGGGCGGCACGGGTGTAGCCAAGCCCTAAGCGGCGCTGCAGGTACGAAGTGGAGGCTTTCTGGGTCTGGATGACAATCTCTTTGGCCTGGCCATACATTTCATCGCCGCCATCGTCATCGCCGCCAGAGCCGCCGGCGCCGCTTGCTGGAGCATTGAAATCAACTTGCAGAGACGGCGCGTCGGCCGGAACTTCCATCTCGGCGCCCTGTTCGCGGATGAATTTCACGACATCATGGACTTCGTCTTCGGTCACCAGCGCGCCCTGGATGCGGCGCGGCTTGGCCGTGTCGCCGGATAAGAACAGCATATCGCCTTTACCGAGCAATTTCTCAGCACCAGCCATATCGAGAATGGTACGGGAATCGATCTGGGACGCCACCTGCAATGCGACGCGGGACGTAATATTGGCCTTGATAAGGCCCGTGATGACCTCGACAGACGGACGCTGGGTGGACAAAATCAGGTGGATACCGACGGCGCGCGACATCTGGGCCAGGCGAACGATCGCCGCTTCCACGTCCCGCCCGTATGAAGACATCAAATCGGCCAATTCATCGATCACGATGACGATAAACGGCATGATCGGGTCGCCTTTGTCGGTCATCTTGGCATTGTACGAAAAGACGTCTTTGGAACCGATCTTGGAAAGCTGGTCATAGCGGCGGTCCATTTCATTGACCGCCCACTTCAAGGCGCCGACGACTTTCTTGTTGTCGGTAATAACCGGCGTGATCAAATGGGGAATTTCGTTATACAAAGATAATTCAACACGCTTGGGGTCGACTAAAATCAATTTGAGCACGTCGGGCGAATGCTTGTACAGCAATGACAGCAGGATCGCGTTGATCGCAACAGATTTGCCGGTGCCCGTGGCACCGGCGACCAGCATGTGCGGCATTTTTTCCAGACCGGCAAAAATCGGGGTGCCTGATACATCGCGACCCAGCGCCAGCGGCAGGAAATATTTTGATTTCTTGTATTCATCCGACTCAAACATATCGCGCAAGCCGATAATGGCGAATTTCTGGTTCGGCACTTCGATGCCGACCAAGGACTTGCCGGGAATCGGCGCTTCGATGCGGATCGGATGGGCGGCCAGCGCCAGCGAGAGGTCGGAGTTCAATGCGCCGATGCGGGACAATTTAACCCCGACCGCCGGGCGCAGAGTATACTGCGTGACCGTCGGTCCGATCGAGACCTCGCCCATTTCTACGTCAATGCCGAAGTTGGACAGCGTGCGCTTGATGATCGTGGCGCTGGCATTAATGTCCCCGGTGACGGCTTCCTCCTGGTCTTCGTGCAGCAAGTCAAGCGGCGGCAATGTCCATTTGCCGTGTTTAAGATTCTTGATGACGAATTCTTTGTCGCTCATGGGTTCCGCTTTGGCGGGCTTCGCCGCCGCGGCCGGCATCGGCTTAGCCTCCGGCTTCTTGAGGGCATCGATAATTTCGTTGCCTTTCTTTACCACCACGTTATCGGTCAAGGCCAGTTTTTCTTCATCTTTCTTGGCCACAAACAGCGAGAGAATAGAAATATCCAAGACCATCAACACGGCGATGATGCCTAAGGCGAACAAGATAATCGCCGAGGCCGTAAAACCGATCGAGGCAAAAAGCGGATAGCCGAGCACGACGCCCAGGTAACCGCCGTGGGCGATTCGAAGATCGGTTTCTCCGTTTCCCAGAATAAACAAAATGCCGAGGAAGGTAAGAATGAACAAGATCGTCCCGAAAACAGCGCTCACTGCCACTTTCCGGGAAATTGATTTAAAAAACGAGGATCCAAGCATGACCAAGGCGACTGGGATGATAAAGAAGCCCCAGCCGAACAAAGATCGGGCGGCAAGATTAAATATTTCGCCCGCTTGGCCGGCTTTGCCGATAAAACTTAATGTGCTCACCAGAGCGACGCTGAAACTTAAAACTCCCCAGATGCTGTTCCGGGTTTCCTGGCTGACGCCGAGAATATGCTCTTTCTCCGATTTCGGCGGCCGACCGCGTCGTTTTGGCTTTATTTCTTCGTCTTTTTCGTCTTCGATCTCTTCTTTTGGCTTTCTTCCCATAGAGTAATTATCCTAAAAAACCCTTCCACAATCAAGCTTTTGAAAAATAAAAAAGGGCGCACCAAAGGTGCGCCCTTCAGAACCTGTCCCCTGACGTCCCCTTCTAGTGAGCGACCAGCCGTGGCGGGCGGCTGAACGCGTGGCCGAGCTGACGGGCCCGTTCCCGGGCCAGTGCCTCCTGGCGCTCGACCTCCCGAATCTCGGCGCTGATACGCCGAGAAGCGAGATTGAGCCGGAGCGCCGGCTCGTCAACGATGAACGGCTTCCAGTCGCGAATTCCTTGCAGAGATTTCCAAGCCATCGGTATCAGCCCTTTCTCGCCGCTTCGCGGCGTTCGCAGTACTTCTTCAGTTCTTCCTTGGCCACTTCGTAGGTGACTCACCAGACCAGCAGCGTCGTTCCCATGTGCCTCCTTGTTAAATTGCGACTCTCAACTGATTGCATCTACATTATATCATTTTTATTATGATTTGTCAATATTAAATAACGATTGCCCAGTCGCAAAAAACCGAGCTTTCGCTCGGTTTTTTGCGACTGGGCATCCAAATTTATACTGAAATACTCTGCTTAAACCTGTTCTTGGAAGCCGGTACCGGCGGGGATAAGACGGCCGATAATAACGTTTTCTTTCAAACCGCGGAGGTGATCTTCTTTGCCGACAACGGCGCTGTCAATGAGCACTTTGGCCGTTTCCTGGAACGAAGCGGATGACAGGAAGCTGTCGGTTGAAAGAGCAACTTTAGAAATACCCAAGAGCAGCTGCTCGTAGGTCGCTTCCCGTTTCTTCTCGGCGCGGACACGCTCATTTTCGGCCAATACGGTGCGTTTTTCAATCATGGATTCCGTAAGCAAATCCGTATCGCCGGCATCAATAATTTTTACGCGAGAAAACATCTGGCGAGTAACCAATTCGACATGCTTGTCGTTAATGTTGTCGCCGGTGGGAGAATAGATGCTTTGAACTTCCCGAATAATATAGCGGGCCACCAAATCCATATCCCCCGTCGTGGCAAATAATTCCCGCAAATCAACGCTGCCTTCAGACAGCTGCTGGCCCATCGACACGAGATCGCCGACGCCAACAGTCAAGGAAATATTCGGCATAACCGCATATTCACGCTTTTCACCAGTCTCGGCCACCTCAACAACAAGCGTACGCTGCTTGGCGCGTTCTTCCACTGCAATGACCTTGCCGTCCACGTCAGAAACGAGGGCTTTGAATTGCGGCGGTCGGGCTTCGACAATTTCTTCAATACGCGGCAAACCCATGGTAATGTCGGCGCCCGAACCGGCGACGCCTCCGGTATGGAAGGTACGCATGGTCAGCTGGGTGCCCGGTTCACCGATCGCCTGGGCGGTAACGATGCCGACGGCTTCGCCGATGTTTACGAGTTCGTTCTTGGAAAGATCATACCCGTAGCAGACGCGGCAGACGCCAGTACCCGCTTTGCATTTAATAACCGAACGAATGCGGATAGACGGCAGTTTGAGTTCATCAATCTTTGCAGCCAGTTCTTTGTCGATAAGGGTGCCCTTCTTGGCAACAACATTCCCCTCGGCATCAACAACTTCATCGAGAATAACGCGGCCCTTGATGCGCTTGCCCAACGATTCGCCGCTGAACTTGGAATCTTCAGCATACAATACGTATCCTTCTTTGTCTTTGCAGTCCTCTTCGGTCACGACGATATCTTGGGATACGTCGACAAGTCGGCGCGTCAGGTATCCAGCGTTCGCCGTCTTCAAGGCGGTGTCTACCAATCCTTTGCGGGCGCCGTGAGTGGAGATGAAGTATTCCAGCGGCTGCATGCCTTCTTTGAATGAGTGCTTGATCGGAATTTCAATAAGTTCGCCGGACGGATTCGAAACGATACCGCGCATGCCCATCAGCTGGTCAATAACGGACCAGGAACCGCGGGCGCTGGAGTCAACAAGCATGAACGCCGAGTCGGTGGGGCTGAACTTCTTTTTGACTAAGACCGAAAGCTGGCCTTTGGCGTTCGTCCAAATCTCAAGCGCTTTCGTTTTGCGCTCATGTTCGGTCAGCAAGCCGTTTTCGTACAATTCCTGGTTCTGTTCAGCTAATTTTTCGGCTTCAGCGATGATGCCCTCTTTTTCTTCGGGCAAACTGACATCGGTCAGCGTCCATGAGACGCCGGAGAGAGTAGCATATTTGAAACCGAGACGGGTAATGCGGTCCAAATAGGCGACAGTCGTTTCTTCTCCGTAAATATCCCAAATATCCGATTCAATGTGGCGCAATTCGGAGCGGGTAAGTTTCTTCTGCACAAACGGGTATCCTTCCGGCAACGCCTGATTAAAGATAATCCGGCCGACGCTTGTTTCCATGAGCTCCATCTTGCCGTCGATAACAGCCGGATTCGGCACTTTAATTCGCGCGTTCAACTCAATAACGCCGGCTTCATAGGCCAGCAGCGCTTCCTCAAAAGACGAGAATATTTTCCCTTCGCCTTTGCAGCCGTCAACGATAATCGAGAGATAGTAACAGCCCAAAACGATGTCGTTCTTGGCAGCTGCGACCGGGTCGCCAGTAGACGGCTTCAAAATGGCATGACTGGCAAGCATCAAGCGGCGGGCTTCTTCTTGAGCTTCGGCGGTCAAGGGCAAATGGACGGCCATTTGGTCGCCGTCGAAGTCGGCATTGAACGCCAGCGTCGGCAATGCGGGAACTTTGATGGCTTTGCCTTCGATCAGGGTCGGCTTGAAGGCTTGGACGGAGAGGCGGTGCAAGGTGGGGGCTCGGTTCAGCAATACGAGTTTCTCGTGCATGGCTTCTTCCAGTGCAGCCCAGACATCGGCTGTTTCCTGTTCGATCAATCGGCTGGCGGACTTGATATTGTGCGCCAATTCTTTCTTAATCAAAATACCGATCACGAACGGTTTAAACAATTCCAAGGCCATCTGTTTGGGCAAACCGCATTCAGCAATGCCCAGCTCGGGACCGACGACAATGACCGAGCGGCCGGAATAATCGACGCGTTTGCCAAGCAAGTTCTGACGGAAACGGCCCTGTTTGCCTTTCAGCATATCGGCAAGAGACTTCAGGGCACGCTTCTGGCCGGTCGTGGCGGCGGTGGTCATTTGGCCGCGGCGCATCGAATTGTCGATAAGCGCATCTACGGCTTCCTGGAGCATGCGTTTTTCGTTCTTGGTAATGACTTCGGGCGCGTGCAATTCCAAAAGATGCTTCAGGCGATTATTGCGGTTGATGACGCGACGATAGAGGTCATTCAAGTCGGACGTCGCGTAGCGGCCGCCGTCGAGCGGGACCATCGGGCGCAGCGCGGGCGGAATAACCGGTAAGATGGTCATAATCATCCATTCGGGGCGGATGCCGGCCTTTTTCATCCCTTTCAGGAATCGCAAGCGGCGGGAGAGCTTACGCTGCTCCATGGGATTCTTTTCGCTCTTCATTTCCCCCTCAACGCCGCCGATAATATCATCGAAATTCAATTCTTCCAGCAGGCGTTTTACCGCTTCGGCGCCGATGCCAGCTTCGAAAACTTCGCCGTATTTGAGCGACAAATCGCGATAATCGAGTTCCGAGATAATCTGGTATCGCTCTAAGCTGCGGAGATTGTTCTTCTCGCGGTCTTTCAAGTCTTTGAGAGCGGCTTCTTCTTCGGGGCCTTTGACGTTTTTGATCTTTGATTTAAATTCGCTCTCGATGCGCTTCATGGCCTCGGCCTTCAGGTCTTCGTTGACCTTGGTCACAATGTAGCTCGCAAAGTAGACGACTTTTTCGAGTTCTTGGGAGGAGACGCCGAGAATCGTGGCGATCTTCGGCGGAATGCCGCGCAGGAACCAAATATGCGCAACCGGTGCAGCCAATTTAATGTGGCCCATGCGCTCGCGGCGAACGATCGAGCGCGTCACTTCAACGCCGCAGCGATCGCAGATGATCCCTTTGTAGCGGATGCGCTTGTATTTGCCGCAATAGCATTCCCAGTCCTTAGTCGGACCGAAAATAGCTTCTGAAAACAAACCTTCGCGCTCGGGTTTTTGAGTGCGATAGTTAATCGTTTCCGGTTTGGTAACTTCGCCGTACGACCACGACAAAATATCTTCCGGAGACGCGACCTTGAGTTTGATAGATGCGAGATCCATAGGTTTGTGATTATTTTTCGATTAATTCTACGTTCAAGCCCAAGCCTTTGATTTCTGAGAGCAAGACTTTGAACGATTCGGGCAGATGCGGAGCTTTGATTTCCTCGGAATTGACGATCGATTCATAGGTCTTAGCGCGGCCCAAAACGTCGTCTGATTTGATGGTCAGCATTTCCTGGAGCGTATGCGCAGCGCCATATCCTTCCAATGCCCAGACTTCCATTTCTCCAAAGCGCTGGCCACCGAATTGGGCTTTGCCGCCCAGCGGCTGCTGCGTAATAAGCGAGTAGGGCCCGATTGAACGCATATGGAGCTTGTCCTCAACCATGTGGATGAGCTTGAGGAAGTACGTCATGCCGACATGCACCGGCTTGGCGTACGGCAGGCCAGTTTTGCCATCGAATAACTGCATGCGGCCGTCGACCGGCAGACCAGCTTTCTTGAGCTCGGCCATGATAATTTCTTCAGACGGACCGGCCATCGCCGGCGTCGCAGCTTTGTAGCCGAGCTTGGCGGCGGCGATGCCGAGGTGGGATTCCAAAATTTGACCGATGTTCATGCGGGAGATAACGCCGAGCGGAGACAGTACGATATCAACCGGCGTACCGTCAGCCAAGAACGGCATGTCTTCTTCGGGCAGAATCACGGAGATAACGCCTTTGTTGCCGTGGCGGCCGGCCAATTTGTCGCCAACCTGGATTTTACGGAGCTGGGCAACCGAAACCTCGATACGCTTGATAACGCCGACATCGAGTTTGTCGCCTTCATCGCGCGAGAACGTCTTGATGCCGACGACGCGACCCTGCTTGCCGTAATCCAAGCGCATCGAAGTATCCTTCACATCGCGGGATTTGTCGCCGAAAATAGCGCGAAGCAAACGCTCTTCCGCCGTCAAATCAGACTCGCCCTTCGGAGAAATTTTACCCACTAAAATATCTTGAGAGTGGACTTCCGCGCCGATGCGGACAACGCCGTCCGGGTCGAGATCGTTGAGGCGTTCCAGAGCTACGTTCGGAATGTCATAGGTGGTCAATTCCGGCCCCAGCTTGGTCTCACGAACATCGACGGAGTAGTCGACGACACTGATCGAGGAAAGTACGTCTTCCTTGACCAGCCGCTCGGATAACACGATGGCGTCTTCAAAATTGGCGCCCTGGAATGACATATATGCAACCAACAGGTTCTTACCAAGTGCCAATTCGCCGCCTTGCGTCGAAGGGCCGTCGGCGAGAATCTGGCCTTTTTTGACCTTATCGCCCTTGTTAACGATCGGCCGCTGGTTCAAGGAAGTAAATTTGTTGGATCGGCGGAATTTCAAAAGCTTAAATTCATGCTCCTTGCCCTTGTCGGTTTCCAGAACGATATGAGCGGAATCAACGGCGGTAATCGTGCCGGCTTCAGGAGCGATGATAACCATGCCCGAATCGCGGGCGATTTTTTCTTCCATGCCCGTACCGACATACGGCGCTTCAGGCATAATCAACGGAACCGCTTGGCGCTGCATGTTCGTTCCCATGAGGGCGCGGTTGGCATCGTCGTGCTCGAGGAACGGAATGAGCGAAGTCGCCACCGAGAACTGCTGGCGCGGCGAAACGTCAATATAATCAACTTCGGCGATTAACGCCGTGCGCGGCTCGCCGTGGATGCGGGCAGGAACTTTTTCGCCCATCAGGCGGCCTTCTTTATCCGTGTGCGTGCCGGCTTGAGCGATAACATACTGCTCTTCTTCGGTCGCATCCATATATGTAACCTCTCCGGTCACGCGCCCTTTCTCAACCTTGGCATACGGAGTCAAAATAAAGCCGAGATCGGAAATCTTGGAATACATTGCCAGGTGGCTAACCAAACCGATGTTCGCGCCTTCGGAAGTGGCGATCGGACAAATGCGGCCGTAGTGGGACGGGTGGACGTCGCGAACGTCAAAACTGGCTCGCTCGCGGGTCAAACCGCCGGGACCCAATGCCGACAGGCGCCGTTTGTGTTCGAGTTCGGAAAGCGGATTTTCCTGATCCATGAATTGCGAAAGCTGGCCCGAGGCGAAAAATTCTTTGAGCGCGGCGATGAACGGCTTGGAATTGATGAGCTGCGACGGCAGAACGGTCGCGACATCGGAAGTCGACATGCGATCTTTAATGATGCGCTCCATTCGAGCGAACGAAATGCGCAAGCGATCCTGAAGCAATTCACCAAGCGTTTTGACGCGACGATTGCCGAGATGGTCAATATTGTCCGGCATTGCCGACGGATCATTGTTGAGCCGGATAATTTCCTTCATGATCAGAACCACGTCTTCAAGACGGAGAACCCGATTTTTGGGATCTTCATAATTTAAATTCTGATTGAAGCGCTTGTTCATGCGGAAGCGGCCGACCTTGGAGAGGTCGTAGCGGGCCGGATTGGTGAACAAATTCATGATCATCTGCTTAGCGTTGTCCGGCGTGGCCGGATCGCCCGGGCGGACGCGCTTGTAGAGCTCGATGAATCCTTCATCTTCGTTTGAAGACGGGTCCTGGAGGATTGTCGCCAGGATATACTTGGTGTTGGGATCCGTATCCACATCGGCAAAGGTCTTTTTGATGTCTTCGTCTTTGGACAAACCAAGCGAACGAAGCAACGCCGTGGCGGCGACTTTGCGCTTGCGATCAATGCGGATCGAGATGACGCCGTTGTATTCGGTTTCAAATTCCAGCCACGCGCCGCGGGACGGAATCAATTTCGCACCAAAAAACCGTTTGTAACGGCTTGATCGGGAAAGAGAGAAAAACGCTCCAGGGCTGCGAATCAGCTGGGAGATGACCACACGCTCGACGCCATTGACGATAAACGTCCCGCGCGGAGTCATCAGCGGAAAATCAGCAAGGAATAATTCCTGCTCGCGGTTCAGGCCAGTCTTCTTATTCTTGAGGCCGATCTTGACTTTCAGGGGCGCTTCATAGGAAGCGTTCTTTTCGATAGCCGTTCGCTCATCGTATTTCGGCTCGTCTAACTTATAATCCAAAAATTCCAGCTGGAGTTCTTTTCCGGTCCAATCTTCGATCGGCGAAACGTCTTTCAGAAGTTCGCGGAAGCCGACATCCCAGAACCATTTGTAGGAGTCGAGCTGCACCTGCACGAGATTTGGCGCCTCAAATGTGTCAACGCCAAATTTTGAAAATATTTTTCGCTGCGACATGCATGGTATCGCTGCTGCCGAGGCAGTCAGCGAAGTTATTAATACGTTAGACCCGACTTTTTGCCCCGAAAACGATCAAAAAACACGCACGCTCGCTCCGGTCGTGTGTGAACGGTGGCACTATTCAGTTATCGTCGAAAATTCGAGCGCAACAAGGTGGGCCGATTGTTAGACTCTCCGCTGGCAGGAGCGATTCCAGCCAAGGGACAGTCTTCAATACTCTGCATATTACCTGGGTTTTAACGCTTCCGCAACCGCTCGCGCAATCCCATATGCCACGCTCGCAGGGTCAATATTTTCGCCAATGGTAACACTTTTCAAGTGCGCTAAATCTATTCTATTCTTTTTTAAAATTTTGTCAATAGAAGTTACCAACAGCGTATCGAGCCGCATGTCAAGACTGATTATCAACTGGTCCTTGACAGACCCATTTTCCTCGATCTCAAGCTTCAGTTCTCGAGGCCCGGACCCGCCGGTGATGGAAAGGATATATTCGTCAGCCATAGCGTTTAATGCTTTGAGCGATGCCCAAGCCCATCATGAATGAAAGCATGCTGCTCCCGCCGTAGCTTAAGAACGGAAACGGAATCCCGGTAACCGGAAGGAGTCCCAAATTTACTCCGGCGCCGATAATCGCATGCGTCGCAATAAAAATAGCCAGGCCCAAACAGAATAATTTCCCAAAATTAGATGAAGCATACCGCCCGATGTGCAGAACCCGATACACTAAAAACAGAATCGCGCCTTCCACGGCCAGAATTCCCGCCAGGCCAAATTGATCGGCTGTCGCAGCGAAGACAAAATCGTTATACGGTTCGGGTAAAAATCCGTTTTGAGTTTGCGGGCCGCTCCCCCAGCCGTTGCCCCACACGCCGCCGGCTCCGATCGCTATCTTCGATTGAATCAGATTATAGCCGCTCCCTCGCGGATCGTCGGCTGGATTCAAAAACGAGAGGACGCGTACCTTTTGATAGGGCTTAAGCACGAACAGCCAACCCGCGGTACCAGCTACGAGCGTCAGCACAACAAGAACGAACAAGTGACGTTTGTTGATGCCGGCTGTCAGCAGCATTCCAAGCCAGATAATGCCGATAATAATCGCCGATCCCAAGTCTGGCTGAACGAGCGTAATCGCCGCAGGGATCAAACAATACAATCCGGAAACGATAATATGCCTATAATCTTGGATTAGTGCATGGCGCTGGGAGAAATATTTGGCCATGAGTACGATCAGGACTAGTTTCATGAGCTCGGCGGGTTCAAAAGTGAACCCGCCGACGATAATCCACGATTGCACTCCTCGTATGGACCGAAAAAAGAACGGCATTACCAGCAGCAATACGGCGATGACATACGATGCGAAGACAAAGAGCGAATAGTTCTTCCAGTATCGATAATTAAAGAACGAAAACAAGCTCATCAAAACTAAGCCCGCGCAAACAAAGACCAGCTGTTTGATAAAATATGATTCCTGAATGCCGCTGATGCCCAGCATGTTCCAGACGCTAAAGACGCAAATTGCCACGATCGTGGCAAACAACGGAATGTCGATTCCGGAAAAATACTGTCTAGAAAAATTGCTGAAACTTTTCTTGAGTCCCATGGTATTTCAAAAAATTCGAATTATCGAAGACGTTGGTGTCAATGAAGGCCTGGACTTGGCTGCCAGTCGGCACGGCGAACGGCCAAGCAACCCTGAAATATCGGTCAGTGTGGCTGGAAATTGTCTGGGCATTGGTTACGTTCGTAGCGATAATATTTCCTTTGGTATCCAAAAGCAAGACCGCCACGTCAATCCGATCAAAATCAAAATCGGAGTTATTAGTAATTACGGCATCAAAACTCGTATCTACGGGACCGACGTCAAAATGCTGACGCCCAAGCGTTAATCCCGAACTGACCGAGCCAAGAGTATGGACCCATTCAATGCTTTTAATATCTACATGGCCGCTGGCGCCATCAGGTATATTCTTGAGAGAAGCGGCCACCAGATATTTGGTTTGGCCTGGCAGCATATAGAAGGACTGGCGCGCGATGCGAAGCGTCTCAATGCCGGCCGGATTTGTGATAACAATATCAAAAACTCCGCTCTCAATGCCGTATTCCGGGTTGGGATTGTAAACACGCGCGGCAAAATCATAATCTCCGGCCGGTGTTTCGACCAGCTGGACATTTTGAATCTGAACCGGCATGACGGGAACCGCACAGGCTACGCCGCACGCTTTGACGCCACAATCCAAACCTTCCTCGGCGCCATTTTGGATGCCGTCCGAACATGTCGGCCGATACCCACTGTTCCAATAAATGCCAAAGCTGATCGCCGCGGCGATTACCACATACACGCCCCCGATCATGAACCGCTTCTGCACCCGATTCAACATATACCCTATTGTATAGCATTTTCATAATTTAAAAAGGCCCCTGTGGGGGGCCTGGGAGGGAAAATGCCGGGGAGCCTACGAGCGAACCGGTGCAGCCAACGGGGTCGACTCCGCCGCTGATTCTGCCGGCTTTTTGACGACGATTCTCAGGCCTTTGCATACGAGGCACGGCAGGTCGGCGATACCGCGGCCGGTACCTTGGCACTGGCTGCACGGATCGCCAAGCGTGGAGAGCGCTTCTTCAAACTTACGGATCGAGCGCGTCAGCTTGCTGGCTTCCGCTTTGACAAGCCGGAAATCTTCCTGCTGCCAATGTGGATCGGCGGTCATTTCGAGCAGTTTTCGGTAGCGAGCCGCATTTTCCTCGGCCTGTTTCATGTCATATTCGGCCTCCTCGATCTGCTGCACGATCCACTGCGCGGTCTCAAGCCGATCAAGCACTTCGGGCTCGAGATCCTGTTTTGGTTTTAAAGGCATACATACCTCCCCCGGGGAACCGCCATCAACATACCATATAGCTCGGTTTTTTCAAGGTACGCAAAAAGCCAGTGATCTGGCGGCTACCTACTTTCGCCGGGTAATCCCGACTATCATGGGCCTTGAAGGATTTCACTTCTGAGTTCGGAATGGGATCAGGTGGGACACCTTCAGTATAGCCACCAAGTCACTGGCTTCATGACTGGCGCGTATTCAATAGCTAGGGGTAGTAATCTTGTTGCTAAGAAGTCCTTCATCAAGCGATTATTCATAAGTATGACCGATTAGTAGCTCTCGACTGAACACCTCGCGGTGCGTACATCTGAGCCCTATCAACCTCGTAATCTACAAGGAGTCTAAGAAGTCTCATCTTGGAGCCTGCTTCGCGCTTAT
>CAZKJF010000011.1:0-51394 GCA_964553025.1 uncultured Candidatus Saccharibacteria bacterium
GGCGTTATTTATTTCCGGCCTGGGCCTGTTTTGGGCGGGGCGGGTGGCGTGGGGCTCGCCTTCGGCGCCCCCGACCGAAACCATTCAGCCGCGCATCTATACGATCTCCTATGACGCAGGCGTGTTCAGTCCCACAAATCTCCGCATCCACGCCGGCGACACGGTTAAATTCAAAAACGAAAGCATTTTCCCGATCCATATCGTTTCAAGCGATATTGTCGGCTTTGACAGCGTCGGCGATATTCCTCAGGGCAGCTTTTTCTCGTTCACCTTCGCGGCCCGCGGGACGTTTACCTATTACAACAGCCACAACAGCGATCAAACCGGAACGGTTATCGTTCGCTGAAAAAGTATTTAACGTTCAATTATGAAAAATCCATTGACGATGCAGGTTGAGTCGGGCCTGGGAGCCGTGTTCGTAGTCGCGCTGGCAGCGTTCTTTATCGGCTTCTTGTTTATCATGATGAAGAATTTTAATTCCGACGCAATCGCATTGAATGCGTCCCAAACGGAAGTTAAATTCATGTCGCAGACCGAGCGGCAGCTGATAAACGATTGGATCGTTGAAAATAACATTCAGATACCGGATGGGAAAGGGTATCGGTATCTTGAGGAGCAATACCCGAGCCGGCCGTGGCTGAAATAATGGAATTTAAGCTTAAACTTTTTTTGAGAGAGTGCGCGCTCTTTGCGCCGACGATGGCTTTAGGCTTGTTTGCTGCCTATCGGATGCTGGTTTTGAATCCCGGAATGCCGGCGCTGAAAGCGCCGGCATTCTCGCTTGCCGATATTACGCTTTTGGCCGCTATTGTCGCATTGTTTCTCGCCGGCCTACGGTTCGGCCGTTTCGGACGCCTTATCCTACTGTTCTTTTTCTTTCTCATCGTGTGGGCCGGTGCCGAAGCAGTCTTTGAAACCTTTGTTCCTGTGCCGATTGATTTGGTATTGAGCGTGGGCTGCCTGGTCTTGTTTGCAGCGTGGCGGAGCGTTCTCGTGCATGATTTGGTCGTCGGCATCGCCTTGGCGGGTCTGGGCGCTGCGATCGGCATCAGCATTATGCCCTCTTTTGCCTTGGTCGCTCTTATTGTACTCTCCTTTTATGACATCATTGCCGTGTATCAGACGGGGCATATGGTTCGCATGGCTCAAGGCATGATTCAAAGCGGGGTGATTTTTGGATTTTTGATTCCCGAGGAGACCAAGTTATTTTTGGCGCCGCGGCGCCAGGCTCATGATCAGATCGGCGCCGAATTCATGATTCTAGGTTCCGGTGATATCGCTTTGCCAATCGTGTTTGCCGCATCGATCGCGCGCGAATCCATCGTCCGTGCCGGAATTGTAGCCGGATTTGCCGTTATCGGCATATTTGTTACCCATGTGCTGTTCATTAACCAGCGCCAGCGGCGCGCTATGGCCGCCTTGCCGCCGATTGCGACCTTGAGTATCATTGGATATGTACTAACCATTCTCTTTTTCTGATGCGACTCACATTCTGCGGCGGCGCGCAATCCGTCACTGGAGCCAATTATCTACTGGAGATCGGCGAAACCAAGTTGCTCATCGACTGCGGTTTATTTCAGGGTTCCGTCGAATCCCAGCTTAAGAACTACGAACCTTTTCCGTATGATCCGGCGGCGATTACGGCCGTATTTTTGACTCATAGCCACGCCGACCATACCGGCCGCTTGCCGAAACTCTATAAAGACGGTTTTCGTGGCAATTTATACGCAACGGCCCCGACCCTGGATGTGGCGCGCGTGGCTTTGCCGGATAATTTGAGTATTCTGACTTCAGAAGCGCGTCGCGCCGGGCGCGACGCGCTCTACACCGAAGACGACGTAAATCAAATGATGGCCTTGGGCAAGCCCATGCCCTACGGACAGCCGATTGCTATTGCACCCGGCATCACGGCGGTTTTGCACGACGCCGGCCACATTCTCGGTTCGACAATCGTCGAAATCAAAGCCGAGGGCAAGCGCGTCTATTTTTCCGGCGACCTGGGCAATCCGCCATCCCTCCTATTGGAGCATTTTGAGTATCCGCTCGACGCCGACTACATCGTCATCGAATCCGCCTATGGCAATCGGGCCCATGAAGATCGAGCGCGGCGCAAACAAAAACTTCAATCCGCCATTCGCGATACGATCCGCGCGGGCGGCGTGCTGATGATTCCGTCCTTTGCCCTTGAACGCACCCAAGAGCTGCTCTTCGAGCTCAATACCATGATTAATATCGGCGAAATTCCGCGCGTGCCGATTTTCATGGATTCGCCGCTGGCAACGAAGATTACGCAGGTTTTCCAGCGCCATACGGCATATTTCAATGAGCAAGCCCGACGGATGCTCCAGCATGATTCCGATTTATTCGATTTTCCGGGCCTGATCTACACGATTACCAGCGAACAATCCAAACATATCAATGATGTGCCGGCGCCCAAAATAATCATCGCCGGATCGGGCATGTCCAATGGAGGAAGAATTTTGCACCATGAGCGGCGCTACCTGTCGGATCCGAATTCGACGCTCTTGTTTATCGGCTTTCAAGCCGAAGGCACCCTGGGCCGCCGGATTCTGGACGGCGCCACCTCGGTCAAAATTTTTGACGAGATCGTAGTAGTTCGGTGCCGGGTTCAGGCGATCAGGGGCTATTCAGCCCATGCCGATCAGCCGATGATCCTTTCGTGGATCAAAAAAGGCGCCGAGGGCGGCAAGCTGAAAAAAGTCTTTACCGTCCAAGGCGAGGAAAATTCGGCGATCGCCTTGGCTGCCGCGATCCGCGAGCGCCTCGGCGTTGCCGCCGAGGCGCCGCTGCCCGATCAGTCCGTCGAGCTCTAGACGCCTGGGCTCTTTTTTGGTATTCCGGAAAAAGATCTTTGAAATTATGGCAGTCAGGCTTCGTCCGTACTTCAGTTCTATCGCCGATTTGGAGCCGGTTTTTTCCGCCGGTTTGCTCATCAATTTTTTTAGTGAATATAAATTTCTTTTTGGAGCGGCCGTCGATCACCTGCATAGGGATGCTGAACTAAAGATGTTTCGAGGGCGTACTTTCAAGTATGAAATTAGAGTTTGGAGGATTCATGACTACGAAATCAAGAAACTGCCGCTGGGATTCAGACAGAGACATTTGGATCGAGTGAAGTTTGTCTTGTTTCATGAGCTGACCCATTGCTATCATTTTAGCCATGGATTCCATGATTATTTCTCGAAAAGAGTTAAAGGACGCGAAAATTGTGGAGAAGTTCAGCTAGTTGAGAAGGAAATTGATGATTTTGTGGCGGAATTTCTGAAATCAACTCCCACCGCTCCGGAAGAACTGGTTTCTCGAATGATCGTTCATCCGCGGTGCACCGTCCATCATGAGTGCCGCCAGTCTTCTTTTTATAAGTTTCAGAAAGAATGCGTACGCAGCATGCTTAGGCAGGAACAATTTCAGATGGCGTTCTCGCCCGAGCACACGAAATTGGTAGCTATTGCTCGAGAGATGGGAATTTCAATTCTCTGACCCCCGGCCGCTTCGCGGCCGGGGTGTTTACATTTTGCCGAAGCGGCTATGGTATACTACGGGCATGGCAGACACTCTGCAGACAACCGCCGCTGGGCTTCCGGAAGCGCCGCAGCCGCCGGCGCCAGCCGACGGCCGAGCGAATATGAACGTGCCGGCTTCGAAGCTTCCATCATATACCGAGCCGAATGATTTTCGCACGTCGCTCCACTGGCGGGTTTTCCGAATTATCGCCGAATTCATCGATGGCTGGCAATTTCTCGCTGATTTCAAAAAAACAATTACTTTCTTCGGTTCGGCGCGCTTTCAGCCAGGCGATCGCTGGTATGAAGAAGCCCGCAAGCTCGGAGCGATGCTTGCCCGCGAAGGGTTTGGCGTCGTTACTGGCGGCGGGCCGGGCATTATGCAAGCCGGCAATCAGGGCGCGAGCGAAGCTCAAGGGGATTCTATTGGCCTCAATATAAAATTGCCCGTCGAGCAGCGCATCAATCCGTATGTAAAAGAAAGCTCCGCATTCCATTATTTTTTCGTCCGCAAGCTGATGCTGTCATACGCCGCTCGGGCCTACGTCTTTTTTCCCGGAGGGCTCGGCACGCTCGATGAAGCATTTGAAATCCTGACCCTGATCCAAACCAAGAAAATTTCCGACAAGATCCCCGTCGTCATGGTCGGCAAGGAATTCTGGGAACCCATCCATAATTGGATTCACGAAGAACTGTTTTCCAAGCTGAAAACCATCGATGAAGGGGATATGAAGCTCTACGCGATTGTCGACAGCGCCGAGGAAGCCTTCACTATCGTCAAAAACGCCCCGCCGCGCGACGATTTCTTTTACTGATACGGCGAGCCAGAATTAGCACTCTTGACCTAGGAGTGCTAATCGATATATACTGGCTCTATAAGCGTAATTACCCGTATGAGCGAATTTAAAGTGAACAACATCATCATTCCCGAGGAATTACCGGTCATCGCCCTCAAGAACACCGTCGTATTTCCGAAAGTCGTTATTCCCATCATTGTCCAGCGGCCGAAATCGGTCGGCGCGCTTGAGTTTGCATTGGCCCATAACCGGCTCGTGCTATTCGTGACCCAGAAAAATTCTGGCGACGATATCACCCAGAACGAATTATTCGAAGTCGGCACCATCGGCCGCGTGGTTTCCGTTTTTAAATTGCCCGACGGTTCTTCCAAGATTGATGTTGAAGGCCTCGTCCGCGCCCAGGTCAGCAGTTTTTCGGCCAGCGAGCCGTTCCTGCTTGCCCAGGCCGAACCGATGTCGATGATTGTCCGCAACAACCTTGAAGAAAAAGCCCTGCTTCGCCGGGCCATCGAGCAATTCCGTTTGATCAGCGAAGCGCGTTCATTCCCGACGATCATGCCCGAAATTATCTATATGATGTCGCAATTGAAGGACACCGAGCATCTCATCAGTCTGATGACGATAAATTTGAACCTTGAAACCGAGGACCAGCAGCGCATGCTTGAATTGGAAAGCGTGGTTGACATTCTGCGCCAGCTCAACGTCTATCTGACGCGCGAAGTCCAGATTCTCGAAGCCGAGAAAAACGTCGTGAAAGAAACCAAAAAACAGATCGGCAAGATGCAGAAAGAGCTTTTCCTTCGAGAGCAGCTGAAGAGCATTGAGAAAGAACTTGGCGTCGAGGACGAAAAAGGCGAGACCGAAGCACTCCGGGCGAAAATTTTATCAGCGGGCATGCCCAAAGAAGTCCAGGAAAAAGCAATGAAGGAATTAACCCGTTTGGCTAAGATGCCGGCTTTCAACCCCGAAGTTTCGTATATTCGCACATATCTCGATGTTTTGAGCGAATTACCATGGTCCAAGAAGACGAAGGAAAAAATAAATCTCAAAGAAGCCGAGAAAATTCTGAACGAAGATCACTACGGCTTGAAAAAAGTTAAAGATCGCATTCTCGAATATTTGGCCGTTCAGAAACAGGTTGGCAAGCTCCGCGGGCCGATCTTGTGCCTTGTCGGGCCACCGGGTACCGGCAAAACTTCAATCGGCCAGTCCATCGCCCGCGCGCTAGGCCGCAAGTTTGTGCGCGTCTCGCTGGGCGGTTTGCGCGATGAAGCCGAAATCCGCGGCCATCGCCGTACGTATGTGGGGGCGATGCCGGGACGTTTGGTGCAGGGAATCCAGACGGCCAAGGTCAAAAACCCGGTTTTCATGCTCGACGAAATCGACAAGGTTGGTTCCGATTACCGCGGCGATCCGTCGGCGGCTTTGCTGGAAGCTCTTGATCCCCAGCAGAACGGCAATTTTTCCGACCATTATCTGGAAGTGCCGTTTGATTTGTCCGATGTGATGTTCGTCGCCACAGCCAATACGCTTGAAACAATCCCGCCCGCGCTACGCGATCGACTCGAAATTATCGAATTTCCGGGCTACACCGAAGAAGAAAAATTCCATATCTCCAAGAATTTTCTGTTGCCGAAGCTGTACAAAGATCATGGTTTGAAGAAACGCTCGATGGCGATTCAGGATGCCGCGCTGCGCGACGTGATCCGCGATCACACCCGCGAGGCCGGCGTTCGCGAATTGGAGCGCCAGCTGGCGACGATCGTCCGCAAAGTAACGCGCAAATTGGTTGACTCTCCGTCCGCGCGCACGCTGACGGTTACGCCGGCTACTCTGCATTCGTATCTCGGGCCGATCAAATATCTCCATCAGGAAGCCGAAGCTCGCGATGAAATCGGCGTCGCGACGGGTCTGGCCTGGACGCCAGTCGGCGGCGAAACGATGCCGATTGAAGTAACCAAGATTCCCGGCAACGGCCGTTTGATTATCACCGGCCAGCTGGGCTCGGTCATGAAGGAATCCGCACAAGCTGCGTTGTCATTCGCTCGGGCGTGGGTGGCCAAGCATGGCGTCAAAGAAACGATGAACAAAGAAGACGTCCATATCCATATTCCCGCCGGGGCGGTCCGCAAGGACGGGCCGTCAGCCGGTATTGCGATGACGACCGCATTGGTCTCGCTATTTATGGGCAAGCCCGTCCGCAGAGACGTGGCGATGACGGGCGAGGTGACGCTGCGCGGCAAGGTGCTCGATATCGGCGGTCTCAAAGAAAAAGCATTGGCTGCGCATCGAGCGGGCATCAAAACCATTGTGTTGCCGCAGGGCAACAAGCGTGACATGGACGATATTCCCAAAGAAATCCAGCGCGATATGAAATTCGTGTTCGTCAAAAGCGTCGACGAGGTACTCAAGGTCGCTCTTCGGTAGCCGTTCTCCGGCGCTTGTGATCCGGCCCCAGATTTGCTAATCTGGGGCCGGATCTTTTGATGTCCCATGCGTGGCTTATCAGCAGCGTCGCGTTTGCGGCGGTTTGTATCGTGAGTGTCCGGATACGCCAGGCTCGCCGTACCGCCACGGCCATTAAAAAAGCGGAAGAACTTCTCCGTCTTCGACGCCTTGAAAATCGTGAGTTATTTCAACGGTTTTTCATGCGGCTCCAGCGCTATTTCGAGCGGCATAGCATTCCCGTCTCGTTCACTTCGCCCAACGACTCCGTATATCAGCCTTTGCATTTGTCGGCCGTTTCGGCGGCGCTGACTCACTCCCGGTTTCAGATCGTTATTGATGCTGTCGAGGATGAATTGACGGTCCAATTCGGCCAAGAACCGGGCAATGTGTACAAGGAAGTCGAAGTGAATATGGCGACCTTGATTATCATCAACATGTTCGGCCGAGCCGAATTTTGTGTCCGGCATACGGCCTGCAGCAGCATTGATTATCCGGTTGAAGAGATCACCGACAGCGCCGTGACCGACGCTTTGATCCAAGGCATCCACGCCAAGCTGGCCTTCATCGATCAGCTGTGGAGGGATTGCGAGCTCAAGCGAAAATATATCACCGGATTGCGGAATGAAGCTGCCCAAACGGAATCGCTGCTTTTCGACGAGATTCGTGAGCAGTGTGAAGCGTTCCGGAGCAACGCCTTAGATCGGTTTGTACAGCCTCAAACGTGAGGCTGTTTGTTTTTCTCGAAGGCCGGAATACGGTATACTAGAAGTGTGACATTTCTGGGGAAGAATCGAAAATTCTGGGCTGCCGTAGCGGCGCTGGTCGGCGGCACCGTCGGCGTGGGAATCTTCGGCATGCCGTTTGCGTTTGCGAAAGCCGGCTTCTGGATTGGAGCGGCTTTTTTGATTCCGATCGCCTTGGCGACGCTGCTGGTAAACCTGATGTACGGCGAAGTCATCCTTCGCACTCACGACAAGCATCAGTTAATGGGGTATGCGGGCCGGTATTTGGGGCCGTTTTTCAAAGGAATTGTATTTTTCTCGGCAACGTTGACCGGCTACGCCGCGCTTCTGGCTTATATTATCATCGCTGGCGATTTTTTGAATTCAATTTTCTCGCAATTTTTCTACGGGTCGCTGACGATGTACAGCATATGCTTTTTTATCGTTGCTTCGCTGCTGGTCTTGCGCGGTTTAAAACTAGTCTCCTGGATCGAACTAGTTCTGATGGGATTTTTCTTCGTCATCATCGGATTATTTTTCGTGACCGGATTCTCGCATATTGATCTTCATAACTTTCTGGGCCAGACTAGGGAATACGCGGCCTTGCCTTACGGCGTACTGCTATTTGCATTCGGCGGCCTGATGGCGGTGCCGATCCAGCGCCAGATTTTAGCGGCCCAGGAGCGGAATATGCGCCGGGCCATCGTGTACGCGGTCGGCATCACCGCGGCGCTATATGCTGTTTTCGCGATTACCGTTGTCGGCATAGCCGGACCCGTGACGTCGCCGGATGCGGTTTCCGGCCTATTTCCTTTTCTGGGCGAGCGGGTAGTGGTTCTGGCTTCCGTTTTCGGGATTTTTGCCGTCTCCACCTCGTTTCTCATGCTCGGTTCGGCGCTCGTGGATATGTTTCACTTTGATTTCGGCGTCCGCCGGTTTCCCGCGTGGCTTCTTGCCGTCATTCCGCCGCTGGCGCTGTTCTTGCTGGGGCTTCGCGGCTTTGTGGATGTCATCAGCTTCACGGGTGGCGTGGCGCTTGGCTTGGAGCAATTGGTGATCGTGCTTCTCTACGCTCGCGCCAAACGCCGTGGCGATCGGATTCCTGAATACAGCTTGAACATTCCGCGCTGGCTGCTCTATGTCATCATGGCTGTCTTTCTTGCCGGCGTAAGTTATTATCTCGTCGCTCGATGATCAAAAAATTCGAACAATGGCTCTGGTACGCGTTTCTGTTTTCCATACCGATCGGGACGCGATATATTTTTAACTACGATCCGGCAACTTTCGTGGAATGGCGGGCATTCTCGGTGTATCTAACCGATGTGCTGCTGGCCGGGCTGTTTGCTTTGCGGCTTCGATCAAGCAAGAAATTTGCATTTGGATTTTCCGATTGGCTGCTGGCCGGCGTGCTGGCGGTCGCGGGAAGCTCGGTTTTTTATGCGATTGATCGGAATGTTGCTCTGTTCCAATGGCTGAAACTGGCCGAAGGCGCAGCGCTGTTCTGGTATGTTAAAAATTATGCGGTTGAACGGTTCGGCTTGGCGCGGACATTTGAAGCGATTTTGTACGGCGGCCTGTTTCAGTCACTGATCGCCATCGGACAGTTCGCGGCCCAGCGGAGCCTTGGTTTTCAGTTTGCGGGAGAAAGCGTTCTCTCGCCGGTCCTGACCGGCATTGCTGCGTTTATTGTCGGCGGCGAAAAAATAATCCGGGCGTACGGCACGACGCCGCATCCGAATGTGCTTGCGGCATATTTATTTGTCGCGCTGTACGCGTTCTACCAGTACTATTTGTATGAACGGATGGAAAGTACGCGGATATTTCCCCGCTGGAAAGAAATCATCCTGTTTGGAACGTATGGCATAACGTTGTTCGGTTTCTTTTTGACGTTTTCCCGGACGCTCATCGGGCTTTGGTTCGGATTGTTTTTGATTCGAGCGCCGATTGTGCTGGCAACGGAGCATTTACGGAGAGCCATCAATATCCCCGCCAACCGCCGGCGGTTGGCGGGGATATTGATGGCAGGCGCCGCGGTTATCGGCTTGTTTCTGGTTCTGTATTGGCCATATGTTGTTAATCGGGCTTCCATTTCATCCGGCGATGAAGCCGTCCAGCTTCGTGTTTTGTATAATCAGGAGGCCGTGAGAGGTTCGATTCACTGGTTCGGCGTGGGAATTGGGAATTTTGTGCCATGGCTGATGCGGCAAGACATTCGCCTGCCTTTGGGCGAGTACCAGCCGGTACATAATATTTATCTGCTGCTCTATTCGGAGATTGGATTGATCGGCGCCGTTATTTTTGGAGCGTTCCTTACTGTGCTGTGCGTCCAATGGTATTTGAGAACTGAATTTAAAAAACTCTACCATCTCTCGCTTGGCCTTGTTTTTGCCGGCCTGCTGATTGCCGGCTTATTCGATCATTTTCTACTGACGATTCAGACTGGCCGGCTGCTGCTGTGGTTCATGGCTGGCTTGATTGCTTCCCGGTTTTCACTTATCATCAAGACATCATGAACGGCCGTACCGAGCTATTGCGGCAGATACGGGATGAAGTTTTAGTGCTTAAATCGTCGCCTCTCTATGCCGAGCGGGTTAAGAACCGGGTCTTTCCGGTGATCGGGGAAGGAAGCCATGATGCGACGATTATGTTTATCGGCGAGGCGCCGGGCAAAAACGAAGCCGCGTCCGGCCGCCCCTTTGTCGGGGCGGCCGGACGGGTTCTCGATGAAATGCTCGCCTCGGCGGGAATCGACCGGAAAAGCGTTTATATTACGAATATCGTCAAAGACCGGCCGCCGATGAATCGCGACCCTTTTCCGGATGAGATCACCGCTTACGGTCCGTTTCTGGATCGGCAGATCGAGATTATCCAGCCCAAAGTTATTGCGACGCTCGGCCGCTTCTCGATGGATTACATTATGCGCAAATTCGGGCTGGAAGGGCAGCTGGCCGGAATCAGCAAGATTCACGGCCAGTCGTTTACCGCCCAGACGCCTTACGGAGAGGTTACGATCATTCCGCTCTATCATCCGGCCGTTGCCATCTACAACCAAAGTTCCAAAGACACGCTCATGCAGGATTTCAAGATTCTCGAAAAATACAAATAACGCATGCAGGAATTTCTCCAATCGATTCAGGCCCATTTTCCGATGTTCGAGCAGTACAAATACGTATTCCTGCTTTTGGGCGCGACACTTGAAAGTTTGAATATGATTATCTTGGCGGGGTTTTTGGCCTCGATCGGCAGCGTTGCCGTGGTGCCGGCGTTTCTGATCGCCCTGGCGGGCGATTTCTTAAACGGCTATATGTGGTATTTGGTCGGCTATTTGGGCGGCGCCAAGCCGGTTGACAGATGGGGGCGCAAAGATCCCAAGAGCCGGCGAGTCGTTGAGACGGTTGAACGCTATTTTCTCCGGTACAGCGGCCGCGCGATTATTTTTACCAAACTGACATGGTCGCTGACCATTGCGACCCTCATTATGGCCGGTTCGTTTCGCTATAACTTCCGAAAGTTTTCGCTCTACAATTTCATCGGCGCGATCGGTTGGACATGTGTTACATTTTTCATCGGTTATGTCTTCGGCCAAGGCTACCGTTCCTTTGCGATCGTGAATAATTTCAGCCTGATCGCGTTATTCTTGGGCGGCGCCATTATCCTTGTCTACGGCCTTAAGGTGATCCTTAAATCGAAGTTTATCCAGTCCCTCTGGGCCATGGAGCGATTGCGGGAATTAGGGGATAAATTGCGCGATACGATTGATAAGATGATGTCCTAGCTGTGGATTGTAGAGCGGACCCTTTTGTGCTATACTGGGTCCAATCTCATGACTACAAAGAAAGCCTTGTTTTTAGCGGCTATTTCCGTTTTTTTGATCACAGCCGCCAGTGCTCGAGCTGCCACATCTGAAGACCATCGCTACTTTATTCAGTCCACTTCCCAATTCCTCAAAAAGTCGTTTTCCGTTCGGAGCATTGTTGACGGCGGATTTACGGCTGATGCCAGCGATTGGCAGCTCAAAATCGCCAAACTTTTCGGCGTTTCAGCCGAACCGGTGAAACGTTTAAATATTTTGGCCGACGATGAAAGCGCGTCGCCTAAATCCGATACTCCGTCAGCGCCGATCAGCTGGGGGACTGATTTCGTCTATGGCGGTCTCGGCAAGGCTCTGCCTCATGGCGGCGAAGGCGTTTCGGTGGCGATCCTTGATACCGGCGCTGATGTCGCTCATCCGGACTTGAAGAACAGAATTGTAGAGTGCGCCGACTTTACCGGTTCCAAGCCGTTTGCCGATAAATCCTGTTTTGATGATAACGGTCACGGGACTCACGTGGCCGGCATCATCGCCGCCGACGGCGGCGATGATGGTTCGGGCATATACGGCGTCGCGCCCGAAGCCAATCTTTTCATTTATAAAGTATGCGATGCTGCCGGCGCCTGTTTTGCCGATGATGTGGCCTCCGCGATCCAATACGCTGCTGACCAGAAGGCAAACATCATTCTCATCAGCGTCGGTTCGGACAGCGACATTCCGATGGTGGATCAAGCCATCAAATATGCGATTGATCGTGGCGTCTTGGTCATTGCCGCGGCCGGCAACGATGGGCCGTATGCCGATGATTTGGATTTTCCGGCCATGAATGAACATGTCGTTTCGGTCGGGGCGCTTAATAAAGACACGGCAATTCCTGACTGGAGCTCTCGAGGCAATAATAGCGATTCGAAGGAATACATAAAGGAAGGCGGCGATATCGAATTTGCGGCGCCGGGCGTATCCATCGAGTCAACATGGAAAGACGACAACTATGCCGTCTTATCCGGAACTTCAATGGCTGCGGCGCATGTAGCCGGATTGGCGGCCAAAGAATGGCAAGCCGATGCCAAAGATCCGGCCGGCCAGACGCGTGATTTGCTGCATACTTTTTCTCTTGATCTTTCGCCGGCCGGAGACGATAATGCTTCAGGATGGGGCGCTCCGGCGCTTTAGACTCTGGACCTTGATCAAAAAACGGCCGCTTTGCGGCCGTTTTTTGATTTGCTACAATAGAACCATGCGCATCAATCCCGTCATTCGATATCTAGTGATTGCGGATTTCTTTGTTAATGCCGGATTCAGTTTCTTCGCGCCGGTTCTCGCCATCTTCATTACCGGCCAAATCAAAGGCGGCACGATCGAGGCCGTCGGTATCGGCACAGCTATCGTCCAAATCATCAAAGTGGTTTTCGAATTGCCCATTGCGCGCATTTTGGACCGGAACCACGGCGAATATGATGATTATGTATCCCTTGTATTCGGTGCCGTATTGATCACACTCGTGCCGTTTTTGTACCTTCTCGCTTCGACCATTACCCATATGTATATTATCCAGGCTATTTACGGCTTAGGGATCGCCTTCGTGTTGCCGCCGTGGTATGCGATTTTTTCCCGGCATGTGGATCCGACGCAGGAAAGCTTTGAATGGACGCTGGATTCGGTTTCAATCGGCATTGCCGCGGCCGCAGCGGCCGCGGCAGGCGGTTTCCTGGCTCAGCGCTTCGGTTTTGATTTCGTGTTTCTCGCCGCCGGTGCGCTGGCGATTCTCGGCGGAGTCCTGCAGTGCAAAATTTTTCGGTATCTGAAGAGTAAAGTTTCTCGCGGCCAAGTCCGTCCGGTCGGCGAGAAAGTGTAATCCATGAACTCCGAGCTGGCCAAAATTTTTCGAGAGCTGGCTTTCTTGCTGGAAATGAAAGGCGTGGATTTCAAGCCGCGCGCGTTTGAAAAAGCGGCCGCATCCATCGAGGAATCGTCCGAAGACCTGGCTCGATTGTATCGGGAAGGCGGCCCGGCAGCGCTCCGAACCGTTCCCGGAATCGGGGCGGGCATCGCTGAACGCATCGAAGAATATATTAAGACCGGCAAGATCGCCGAATACGAGAAGCTCAAGCACCAGCTTCCTGTTAACGTCAAAGATTTATCTTCCATTGAGGGTTTGGGTCCGAAGACCATCCTGAAGTTATACAAGAAACTGCATGTGACTGACCGGGCTGCCTTGGAAGCGGCCATTCGGTCGGGAAAATTTCGACGCAAGGGGTTCGGCGAGAAAACTGAGCAGAATATCCTCAAGAATATCGAGTTTTTGAAACAATCGGCAGGGCGGCTGCCTTTGGGCGCCGCCCTGCCGATTGCCCGCGGGATTATCGAAACGTTGCGCCGCGTTTCCGGGGTTGCACACGCTGACGTGGCCGGTTCGCTTCGCCGCCGCCAAGAAACGATTGGCGATATTGATCTTCTCGCCGCGTCTGCCGATCCTGAAAAAGTAATGGAATTTTTCACGACCATGCCCCAAGTCGCCGGAGTGCACGAAAAGGGTCCGACGCGTTCCTCGGTACGCTTGAATATCGGCTTGGATGCGGACCTTCGCGTCGTCCCGCCTGAAGCATTCGGCGCTGCGCTGCAGTATTTCACAGGCGACAAGTCTCACAACATCGCTGTTCGCCAGATTGCGATCAAGCAGGGCTATAAACTCAATGAATACGGACTATTCAAGGGTGAAAAACTAATCGCCGGCAAAACGGAACAAGAAATCTATGCCGCATTGGGGATGGATTGTCCCGATCCGGAAATCCGCACCGACGAAGGCGAAGTCGAAGCCGCACTCAAACATGAGCTTCCGGAATTGGTCGGATATAAGGACATCAAAGGCGATCTCCAAGTCCATACCGAATGGTCCGACGGCCGATATTCAATCAAGGAGATGGCTGCGGCCGCCCGAGAATTCGGCCATGAATATATCTGCATTTCCGACCATACCCACTCTCTGGCAATTACCGGAGGAATGGACGAAAACCGGCTCTTGGAACAGATGGCGGAAATCGATCGCGTTCAAAAAGAATTGCCAGACATCAAAATCCTCAAAGGCGCCGAAGTGAATATTCTGAAAGACGGAACGCTTGATCTGGCCGACGAAGTACTGGCTCGCTTGGATGTGTGCGGCGCGGCCGTGCATTCGCATTTTAATTTGAGCGAAAAAGAAATGACCGCGCGCATCGTGCGGGCCATTGAAAATCCGAACGTGGATATATTGTATCATCCGACCGGCCGAATTATCGAGAAACGCGCGGCATACAAAGTGGACATAGGAGCGGTGATTGCCGCGGCGCGGCGTACGAAGACGGTTTTGGAAATCGATGGCTGGCCTGAACGCCTGGATTTAAAAGACGAGCATGTGCGCCGCGCCGTCACGGCGGGCGTGAAAATCTGTATTGATACCGATTCCCACTCGTTCGAGCACTTTTCATACATTGAATACGGCATCAGCCAAGCCCGCCGCGGCTGGGCAACCAAAAAAGACGTTATTAATACCCGCAGCTGGCATGAATTGCTTAAACTCCTGAAATGATGGTATCGTGAGCCTATGGCGATTACTCCGTTTCAAAAATTAGTCTATGATGCAGTCCGGAAAATTCCGAAAGGGGAAACGATGACCTATGCCCAGGTGGCTGCGGCGATCGGCCGACCGCGCGCCGCACGCGCGGTCGGCAACGCCCTCAACAAAAACCCTTTTGCGCCCGAAGTGCCGTGCCACCGCGTTATCCGCAGCGACGGCTCAACGGGCGGATTTGCATTCGGCCGGAAGAAAAAGATACAATTACTCAAGAAAGAGGGCGCAATCTAACATTCTCATGGCAAAACGCATTCTCCTTGTCGGCGGCGGATCGGGCGGCCACGTCTTTCCGCTCGTAGCGGTCAGCGCGGCGCTGCGCCGCGCTGACCCGTCCGTCGAACTCTACGCTCTCGGCGAAGGGCGCTTTATGGCCGATGCCATGCACGAGGCGGGGATTCCGTTTACCCGGATTTCCGCCGGCAAGCTTCGCCGGTATGCAAGCGCCCGAACGCTTCTGACGCCATTTCAATTTCTGGGGGGCTTCATTCAGTCGCTCTGGCATCTTTTCCGAATTATGCCCGACGTAGTCTTCACCAAAGGCAGTTATGCGTCGGTGGCGCCGGCTCTGGTTGCCCGGCTCTACCGCATTCCTGTTTATACCCACGAATCTGATTCCGTGCCCGGCCGGGCGAATCTTTTCATCAGCGGCCTTTCCAAAACCACGTTTATCTCTTTTGCCGATTCGAAGAAATATTTTAGAGAGAGTAAGACTGTCCTAACCGGCAATCCGATCCGGCCCGAAGTTCTCGGAGGCCAACGGGAAGCGGCGTTAAAGCATTTTAATTTCCGCGCCGACAAGCAGACGATCTTTATTTTCGGGGGCAGCCAGGGCTCTAAACGAATTAACGACAGCATTCTCCAGTCGTTGGTTCAGATCGTGCCGCAATATCAGGTCATTCATCAATGCGGCGATTCTCAGCTGGCGGCGGTTACCGCCGAAATCGAGCGGCTTGAGCGCGAAGGAGAAAAATCCTACGGCCCGATGATCAAAGCCAACTACCGCCTGTTCCCGTTCCTTTCCGTTCAAGAGACGGCCTTGGCTTACGCCGCAGCGGATGTCGTCATTTCTCGCGCCGGTTCTTCAAATTTATTTGAGATTGCGGCGCTCGGCAAGCCGGCGATCGTTATTCCCATTACTCATTCCAACGGCAACCATCAGGTCCAGAACGCCGTAGAGCTTTCGCTCTACGGCGCTGTCATGATTGAAGAAGCCAATCTCACGCCGCATATTCTGATTAATCAAATTCAGGACTTGCTGGATCCGGCGCGCTGGGCGGAGCGAAGTGCCAAAATAAAAACGTTCGCCGCCGTCGATGCGGCCGCAAAAATTGCGGAGGTGTTGCTGAAATAGCCATGAAGTGGACACTAGAAGGTTTTCCCGAGCAGAAGAAGCTTTTTGAATCCTTGATTGAAAAAGGCGCGCTTGCCCACGCCTATCTTTTTTCGGGTCCGGCCGCCGTCGGCAAGCATCTTTTCGCTGAAAATATATTTGTTCTTGCCAATAACCGGCCGGCATTCGATCCGGCCGATCCTGATTTGCGGCTTATCCGTCGCGGTTCGGAAGAATCGCATATTTCCATCGAGGCTGTCCGGCCAATTAAGCAATTCGTGTCATTATCGGCGTTCAAAGGCCCGTATAAATTCATTATCATTGATGAGGCCGAGACCTTGACCGACGAAGCGGTCAATGCGCTTTTGAAGGTTCTGGAAGAGCCGGCCGCGAAAAGGGTATTTTTTTTGATCTCCGGCCAGCCTGACCAATTGCCTCACACCATTGTTTCCCGATGCCAGGAAATAAGGTTTGCTGGCCACGATCCAGCGACGATCGAACGCGCGCTGGCCAAAAGCAAGCTGGTGGCGGAGGATAAAGCCCTGATCGCCGAGTTGGCGCAGGGCCGCCTGGGCTGGGCGATCGAGATGAATGACAAAACGCATGTTAAAAAAATAAAAAAAGCGATCGATGAATTTTCGGAGCTTCTGAATCAGCCCCTCGCCGCGCGGCTCGCATACGCCAAGAGAATATACGAGAAAGAAGAATATGTGCATTCGGTGCCGTATTGGCTGATGTGGGCCTACGCTCGGCGGGAAACGCTTCCCAACGCGCCGCGCATTCTCTCGCAGCTTCTCACGCTCCACGCCCGTCTCGGCCAGTCTCAATACAACCACCGCTTGCTGCTCGAAAATACCCTGATTAATCTCTAATCTGTCAAGTTTGACGCCGCCGTCAGGCGGCGTATCCTTACTTTCGGAGTTCTTTTCAGTGTCTGCCAAAAAAGCCCAGAAAATCGGCTTTATCGGTTCGTATCACGGCGTTTTGTTTCTCTTCTTTTTTCTTGTCCTCTTCCTGAATTGGGGGTTTGTCGCTGATTTTCTTTGGGAATGCGCATCCCACCCCGTACCGTTCGTTTTCTGCATATCCGCCGCTTCGCTGGCCATTCTGATAATCCGCGCTATCCGCGCCGAGCGTACTCGGCATCCTCAATAGGCCCCTCACGGGCCTATTTGCTTGAAAAACAAGCCTCGTTTGCTATACTGGCAGGGTATGTATAAGGAACTCATTCAGCAGCGCAAAAAAGAATTCGATGCCGCGTTCGAATTCGCCAAAAACGAAACCGGCGCAATCCGAACCGGCCGCGCCAATCCTTCGATGGTCGAGGACCTAACTGCCGACTACATGGGTTCGCGGATGCGCGTCAAAGAACTGGGCGGCATTTCGACTCCCGAGCCGCGCATGTTAGTAATCCAGCCCTGGGATTCTGGTGCGCTCGCCGCGATCGAAAAAGCCGTCCGGGAAAGCTCGCTGGGCCTCAATCCTGTTAACGACGGCAAAGTCATTCGCCTTACTATTCCGCCGCTGACCGAAGAGCGCCGCAAAGAATTCATCAAATTGCTAAGCCAAAAAATGGAAGAAGCCCGCATCCGCATGCGTCAAACGCGGGAAGATATTCTCAAAAAGATCCAAACGGCGGTCAAAGAAAAAACCGCCCGCGAAGATGACCTGTTTCGGGGCAAGGAAGAACTCCAAAAAATCATCGACGAATACAACAAAAAACTCGACGACCTCGCCAAGAAAAAAGAGCAGGAACTAATGACCAGCTGATGCTGACGGCCCTTATTTTCATTATCGTTATCGGCGTGCTGGTCCTGGTCCATGAATTCGGCCATTTTATTTTCGCCAAAAAGGCGGGGATGAAGGTCGAAGAATTCGGCTTCGGTTTCCCGCCGCGCCTCTGGGGCGTCAAAAAAGGCGAGACGACGTATTCAATCAACTGGATCCCGTTCGGCGGGTTCGTCAAGATTCTCGGCGAGGATGGGGATGAACGCGGGCCGCGCAGTTTCGCGTCCGGCTCCTTCGGCCAGCGTATTTTGGTGATCGTTGCCGGCGTCCTGATGAATATTCTGCTGGCGGCCGTGTTTTTGGTGATCGTCAACTTTTTCGGTTTGCGAGTCGGGATTTCTGATCAGGAAGCCGCCGGTTATCAAGATTTGAAAATTCAGATCGTCGAAGTTTCAGCCGGCAGCCCGGCCGCCGCGGCCGGGCTGCAGCCGCTCGATGAAATCCGCGGCTATTCAGATGGCGGCACTTTTTATGCTATTCATACGACCGAAGAGCTCCAGAATCTGACCGCTCAACGCCAAGACCGACCGATCACGCTCGAACTCACGCGCGGCGCGACCGACATCGAAAAAACTCTCACGCCCCGCGCCAATCCGCCGCAGGGCCAAGGCGCGCTTGGCATTTCGCTGGCCATGACCGGCATCGTTCATTATCCGTGGTACGAATCTCTCTGGCGCGGTTTTTACGATACCGGAATTATTATCATCAATACCATTCTCGGCTATTACTATCTTTTGAAAACTCTGATTATTCATGGTACGTTGATAGCGGAAGTTTCCGGCCCGATCGGAATTGCCGGACTGACCGGCCAAGCTGCTCGCATCGGTATTACGTATCTGCTCCAATTTGTGGCCTTGATCTCGGTCAACCTGGCTGTTCTGAACATTATTCCGTTCCCGGCTTTGGACGGCGGCCGCGCCCTGATGCTGATCATCGAGAAGATCAAAGGTTCGCCGATCCACCGTAAAACGGAAATGGTCATCAATATGGCAGGCTTCTACGTCTTGATCGCATTGATGGTCTATATCACGTACAAAGACATTTCTAAATTCTTCTAGCAATGAAATTTACCCAGCTTTTCACCCGCACGGCTCGAGAAATTTCTTCAGATGAAACCGCAATCAACGCCCAGTATTTGATCCGCGGCGGATTCGTGTACAAAAATTCGGCCGGCGTGTATTCATTTCTGCCCTTGGGCTGGCGCGTTGTCCAAAAAATTATGGCGATCGTCCGTCAGGAGATGAACGCGATCGGCGGCCAAGAATTGTTCATGCCCGCCCTTGTCGAAAAGAAATTTCTCGAGCCGACCGGCCGCTGGAGTCTCGATGTCGGGTTTTTCGCCAAAAGCATGAATGAAAAGGAAGCAAGTTTTACGCTTGGCTGGACGCATGAGGAAGTGCTCACGGCAATCGCTTCTCGATACGTGAGTTCATATAAGGATTTGCCTTTCTCGGCATATCAGATTCAGACGAAATTCCGGAATGAAGCGCGGGCCAAGTCAGGCCTTCTTCGTGGCCGGGAATTCATGATGAAGGATTTGTACAGCTTCCACGCGTCTGAAGCCGATTTGATGGATTTCTATGAGCGCGCCAAAGAAGCGTACTTGAAAATTTTCTCCCGCGTCGGCCTGAAAGCATATTACACGCTGGCGGCCGGCGGCGATTTTACGGCCAACAATACGCATGAATTTCAAGTGATTACGCCCGTCGGCGAGGATACTGTTTATATCTGCGGAGCATGCGAGTATGCAGAGAATAAAGAAATTTCAAATCTGAAGAACGGGGACGCGTGTCCGAAGTGCCAGGGCGTCATTCGCGAAGAAAAAGCAGTCGAAGTCGGCAACATTTTTCCCTTGGGCACTAAGTATTCCGTCCCGCTTGGCCTTGAATTCGTGAATCAGGATGGAGTCAAAAATCCGGTAGTTATGGGATCGTACGGCATCGGCATCAGCCGGCTGATGGCAACGGTTGTCGAGGTGATGAACGACGCTAAAGGAATTCTCTGGCCGGAAAGCATTGCGCCGTTCAAAGTCCATCTTATCTCTCTTGAGCAGCCTGACCGCGCCGAAAAAATCTATCAGCGTCTCGTTGAAGACGGCATTGAGGTGCTCTATGATAATCGCGATGACAAAACGGCGGGCGAGAAATTCGCCGACGCCGATCTCATCGGTTGTCCGGTCCGGCTCGTCGTCAGCAAAAAGATCGCCGACGATGAAATCGAGATCAAACTCCGCTCTGAATCGCAGCCCCGCGTCGTAAAATTCTCGGAACTCGCCCTCTAATTTCGGTTATCCACTTGAGGCGGATTATTTTCGGTTGCTATACTGGAAGTAATCAAACAATTAAATATTTTTCCATGACGATCAGAAATGGATTGTATGCCGGACTAGCTTCAGTCATGATTGTAGGATTGCTCGCTGGATTGTCTGTACCGATAAGAAGTACCTATGCCGATACGTCGGCTTCTTTTGTTCCTGTCAGCGGGACGGACGCCACCAGCGGCTCCGCATCGGCGCTTACCACGACGCCGACGGGCGACATTGCCCGGCTAACTGCCAGCGACGATAGCCGCATGGCAAGCGACGGGCCGTGGCCGGGAACCGGCGCGTATGATGAGGCGACTTATATCGAGTTTGTTTTTGCGCCAGGTATTCCCGCTGATGCGACGCCGGTGTCGGTTACCGTGACCAATGAGTATCGCCGCGCGACCGCTTTGACGGCGGCTAAATTAGAAATTTGGAACGGAAGTGTTTGGCAAGATGTGGCAATCAGTTTGCCAGCCGTCGCGAATACCGATCTTTCGGAAACGGTAGATGTATCGGGTATCCTTGATACGGCTGAAAAGATAAACGGAGCTAAGGTTCGCTTCCTTGCCTATCGGGATACGCCGGCGTCGAGCGCGACGACCAGCCATGATTTTATCGGCTTGAGCGTTGCGTACGACGAGAGTACCTCGCCGACGCCATCGCCGACCGCTAGTCCGACGCCTAGCGAGACGCCCGAACCAACAGAGGCACCGACACCGTCGGCCACGCCAAGTGTGACCCCGACGCCTTCGGAAACTCCAGTGCCGATGCCAGACGATACGCCAACTCCGACGCCAAGTGCGAGTCCGACTCCGAGCGCAACGCCCACCGCGTCTCCGTCGCCTTCAGCGTCCCCCACACTGGCGCCGAGTCAAAGTCCGACCAAAACGCCGCACCCGACGCTAACACCAAAACCCACGCCCAAACCGCCGCATGGCGACGATTACGATGGTCATGGAATTCATTTCCCATTCCATCAGCCCGAGTATCATCATTCGATCGGGCATCTGATTAAGTCGTGCTTCGATAAGATCGGAGGGCTGTTTCATCGCTAGAGGCAAAGTAAGTTCAATCAAAACGGCGGCCGTACGGCCGCCGTTTTGATTGTTGATGCGCTTTTTGGTAGCATACTATATCGTATAATCTGCGGATTTATTCATGCTCAATAAACTTTTCAGCTTCTGGTCTAAAGACATCGGCATCGACCTTGGAACCGCCAATACGCTTGTCTATGTGAAGGGCAAAGGGATTACCATCAACGAACCCTCGATCGTTGCCGTCAACCAGAAAACGGGAAAGATACTTGCTATTGGCAAGCAGGCGCGAACGATGGTCGGTCGTACGCCGGGCCATATCATGGTTTCTCGGCCGCTGGTAAACGGCGTTGTCTCCGATTTTGAAGTAACCGAGCAGATGCTCAAGTATTTTATCGATAAGGTGCATCAGGAAAGTTTCTCACTCTTGCCGCGGCCGCGCGTCGTTGTAGGCGTGCCGTCGGGCGTGACCGAAGTTGAAAAACGCGCCGTCGAGGATGCCACGTACAGCGCCGGCGCGCGGGAAGTGTATTTGATCGAAGAGCCGATGGCTGCCGCCATCGGCGCGCGGCTGCCGATCCAGGACGCGGTCGCTAACGTTATCGTGGATATGGGCGGCGGGACGACCGAAGTGGCGGTGATATCGATGGGCGGGGTGATTGCATCCCGTTCGCTGCGCATCGCCGGAGACAAGTTGAACGATGACATTCTTCGTTATATGCGCCAGGAGCGGAATCTGCTCATCGGCGAAGCCACCGCCGAGAATTTAAAAATCCACCTCGGGTCGGCCTATCCGCTCGAAGAAGAAATGGAAGGCCAAGTCCGGGGGCGGGACTTGGTGTCGGGTTTGCCGCGGGAAATTTCTGTAACTTCGGAAGAAATCCGGACGGCGATGCACCGCTCGGTCAAAAGCATCGTCATGGCGATCAAGAACACGATCGAAGAAACGCCGCCCGAATTGACCGCCGACCTCGTGAATCGAGAGATTAATCTTGCCGGAGGCGGCGCACTTTTGCGCGGCCTTGACCAATTCATCGAGCACGAAACGAAGTTATCTGTTAAAATTGTGGATGACTGTCTGACCGCGGTTGCCCGCGGCTGCGGCTTGGTGCTGGAAAATATCGACGATTTGCGGTCGGTCCTCCTTTCCACCCAGCCGGATAATTTCTTTTAGTTATGAAACTTCGATCTTCGGCGCTGTTAATTGCCGCCATTGTCATTACGCTGGCCGCAGTCGGCTTGGTTGGGTTGGTGTTCAAAAGCGAGCGGATCGCGGCCCAGCCGTTTGCCGATAGCGCGGCGCGCGCGTTTTCCGTATCCGGCAAGATTCGCCAGTGGGCGGAATATATCGTGAATTGGAAACGCTTAGCCCGGGAGAATGAGCAGCTTCGTTCCCAGCTTGATCAAACAATAGCTGCGCTGGGAACTGCCGACGCCTTGGAAAAAGAAAACAACGACTTGCGTTCTGCATTGCATCTGGCCGAGGAAGTTCACCGCAATGCCATCCCGGCCGGCTTATTTAACGTCTCATTGATGCCGGACGGGTATTCGGCGCTCATCAATAAAGGTAAAAATGACGGCATCGCCGCAGGCGATGCCGTAGTAACGCTCGACGGAGCGCTTTTGGGGACGATTCAGGAAGTATTCGATGATTCCGCGCGGGTCACGCTCGTCACCGATCCGTCGTTCAAAGTTACCGTCCGCGTGCTGGGCGAGGATACGACCGGCATCGTCCGCGGCGACCTGGCCGCCGGCATGCGGCTGGATCTCGTGGTTCAATCCGATCGGATCAGCGAAGGAGACACCCTGATCTCCACCGGCAACGATTTAATTCCGGCCGGCCTGGTGGTGGGCACCGTGAATTCAATTCACACTAATGATGCGGAGTTATTTCAATCCATCACAGTCTCGCCGTCCGCCGCATTCGGTACCGGCAGCGTGGTGGTTATACACCGATGAAGCATTTTTTAATTCCTCTCGGCTTTTTGATCGCGCTGGCGACGGACGGCATTCTGCTGCCGGCGATATTCCACATTCACACGGTGTCATTGGTTATTGTTTTTTTGGTAAGCATCCTTTTGGTATATCCGTTTGACGGGCCCCTGATCGCATGGGGTATTGCCCTGGCCGGTGCAGCCGGTTTCTGGCAAGGGTTGCCGTTTGGAATATTGATCTTAGCCTGGCTGCTGACGGCTACCGCGTGGCGGATTGCCGCGTTTTCCGTGGATATGGTTCCGGCGGCTGAAACCCGTTCGGCCGGCAATCTGACTTTGCTCTTGATTGTCGGGATGGTTGCTGTTCTTGTTACCCAAGGGTTATTTCTCATCTTAGAACGCGTATTTTATGGCAGCGTGAATTCTCAAGCGTTCGTGACGATACTCCGCACGCCTGGAGATTACGTATATGCTATGATAGGGCTGACTTTCTTTATGTTTTTCCTGACTCGTTTTTCCCATGGCCAAAAATTACCGTATCAACATTTCTGATGACTGGGTCGCGCCGGAAGAAACTTTGCTGGACGCGGGCAGCGATTTTTCTAATCTGGAACAGCCGATTAGCGGAACGGCGTTCTCCTTTGCGTTCTGGGGCGTAACCGCTCTGTTCGTCGTCATTGCCGTCGTGTCGGGCTGGATGGGGCTCGGCCGCTTCCAATATTTTGCCGGCTTGGCCTTTCAGAACCGGTCGGTTAATTTTCTCGTGCCGCCGCCGCGGGGTTTGATTTTCGATACGACGGGCGTACCGCTGGTTCAGAATGTTCCCAGTTTTGATCTTGTGGCGGTTTCTAAAGAGGCAAAGGAATTGCTGGACGATGATGCCGCGTTGACATCCGTTGCCCAGACTTTAAAGGAAGATAAAGATCAGCTCATGAGCGATCTTTCGGAGCAATCCCAAGCGGCAAGCATCTTTTTTGTGGCGCATGATCTGACCAAAGACCAAATTCTGGCCGTGGAATATCAGCATCCCGCAGGATTATATGTAATTCCCGATGTGAAACGCGCCTATGTGGACGGGCCGAGCTTGGCTCACGTGGTTGGGTATGTGGGTAAGGTGACCAAAGACGATCTGGCTGCAGATTCGTATTATGCTCCCACCGATACGATCGGCCGCTTGGGCATTGAAAGCGAGTATGAGGATGTTTTGCGCGGCGATCACGGCCGGATTTTCTTCGGCAAGGACGCGGACACGTTGAATTTGGATGCGCAGGCCGGCCGAGGCGTCCAGTTGAACATTGACGCGAGTCTCCAAAAGACCGCTTATGACCAGCTTCGGGCGGTTCTCACCTCGGCCGGCCTGACCCGCGGCGCCGTTATTGTTCAGAACCCTCAAACGGGAGCCGTCCTGGCGTTAGTCAGTTTCCCATCGTTCGACAGCAATAATTTCACGGACGGTTTATCCCAAGCCCAATACAAATCAATCTTTGAAAACTCCGACCGACCCCTGTTCAATCGCGTTGTCAGCGGACTGTATAACCCCGGCTCGACCATTAAGCCGCTTATGGGCATGATGGGGCTTCAAGAAGGCGTGATCACGCCTAACACCACGATCCAAGATTGCATCAGCATTACGATTCCCAATCCGTTCACGCCCGGCGTGGAGTATACCTTCAAAAACTGGCGCGCCGATACGGGGCTATTCAACCTTCGGCGGGCCATTGCAAATTCCTGCAACGTCTTTTTCTTTTCCGTCGGCGGCGGATTCGGTCCGATCCGCGGCTTAGGCATCGAGAAGATAGATTCATATTTGAAAGCGACGCTGGCCGATTCGGACTTAGGTATTGACCTCGGCGGGGAAGAACATGGCTTCGTGCCGACGCCGCAGTGGAAAGAATCCGAGCGTCATGAGAATTGGTACCAAGGCGACACCTACAACGTTTCCATTGGTCAGGGCGATCTCATCGTCACGCCGCTTTGGTTGAATACATATATTTCCGCCATCGCCAACGGCGGCGCGTTGTACAAACCCGAAGTCGCCAAAGCGATCGTGGACAACAATAAAAGTCCTGTACAAACCTTCGAGTCCCAAAAGATCGGCGCCTTGCCGTTCGATCAGAGCGTGATTCAGGAAATCAAAAGCGATATGCAGGAGACCGTTCTCTCCGGCACCGCCCAAACCTTCAAAGACCTGCCGGTCACGGTCGGCGCCAAAACCGGCACCGCCGAAGTGATCAAAGGTCGCAGCATCAACTCGTTGTTTACCGCGTTCGCTCCCATGAACAATCCTCAAATTGCTCTGACCGTATTGGTTGAAGGTTCAGCGTCCAACCAAGGCCTTGCCATCCAGGTTGCCCACGCGATTATGAAGCAATATTTCGCCCCGCCCGCAACCCCGACGCCATCTCCGACCCCTGCGCCCTAAGAGTTGTGCGTTTAGGATGGGTATGGTATATTGCTAGCCATGGCTGACCAATATTTCAGTAAGGAAGGATTGGAAAAACTCAAGCAGGAGCTCCAGCAGCGTACCGACGTTATGCGTCCGGAGATCGCCCAGCGCATCAAGGAAGCCAAAGAACAGGGCGACTTGTCGGAAAACGCCGAGTTTGACGCCGCCAAAGAAGCCCAGTCCATGAATGAAGGCCGGATCGAAGAAATCAAGAAGATTCTCGAAAACGCGGTCGTCATTCGCGATGACACGCCGCACTCCGGAACGGTAACCGTCGGTTCGCGGGTCAAAGTCCAATCCGACAAGCATACTCATGAATTCGTCATTGTCGGGGTCTCGGAATCTGATCCGGCTGCCGGCCATATCTCCAACGAATCTCCAATCGGCAAAGGCCTTCTGGGCCACAAAAAAGGCGATACCGTGAAGATCAAAACCCCGAAAGGTGAAGTAGGGTACAAGATTATCGAAGTCAAATAACAAAAAAGAAAATCAGCCCGCGCGAAGCGCGGGCTGATGATTGAGAGGAAGGAAGAACTAGTGGCGGAATCGCAAGTAGCTTGCCAGTTCGTGGATCTTGCCGCCGGCCGAGGGTTCGGCAAGGGCTTGCAGGTCCAGAACATCGCCGCGCCGGACGCCGCGGAAACGGTCGAAGTCGTCGTGATGCGGCGGTACTACGAGGGCGATCCGTTTGGGCCGGACCTGGTGGTTCATGAAGACCAGGACCCAGCCGTCCATCTGATGGAGGACCCGGTCGGCCTTCCACAAGCTGGCGGCGATGTCCCGAGCCGTTTGGCTGCGCTCGGTGACGATCTCGGCGATCATCTCCTGGCGCTTCTTGAATCCGTAGCCGACCGCGATAGCGGCCAGGACGGCGACTAGCCAGGTCATTTCCGGTGTTGGGTGCATTGAACTCCTCCTTGTGTGTAGCCGCGGCTTGCGGCCGGAACTTACTATATGTTAACACTTTTATATAAAAAAGTCAATTCTCACGTTTTCCCCGCAGTTGGCTTGGTTTTTTCGGATATTTTGATATGATGAACCCATGGCACTGGATGATATTCGAAAGATAAAACTCGAGAAATTGGCGGCACTCCGCGCCGCCGGCATTGATCCGTATCCGGCCACTTCGCGCCGGGACGCCTCGGTCGCCCAGGCGCTCGAACATTTCGACGCGTGGGCCGAATCCAAAAAGACCGTCACCCTCGCCGGCCGGATTATGGCTCGGCGTGAGCATGGCGGCTCGATATTTTTCGATATTTCAGACGACGGCGCGCGCATCCAATGCTTCGCCAAAGAAGATACTCTGGGCGGGGATGATTTTAAAATGTTCAAAGAATTGTTCGATATTGGCGATTTTATCGAAGTCGAAGGTTTCCTGTTCCGAACCAAGAAAGACGAACGCACGCTTGAAGTCCAGCGCTGTGCGATGCTGGCCAAAGCGCTCCTGCCGCTGCCGGAGAAATGGCATGGCCTTCAGGACGTGGAAGATCGTTTTCGCAAACGCTATCTTGATTTGCTATTTAACGATGATGTCCGCGCGACGTTTTACCGCCGAAGCATGGTTATCGGCGCGCTCCGCGATTTTCTGACCCAGCATGGCTTTCTTGAAGTTTCCACGCCGGCGCTTCAGCCGCTCTACGGCGGCGCATCCGCGCGGCCGTTCAAAACCCACATGCACGCGCTGGACATTGATCTCTTCCTCCGCATCGCGCCGGAGCTGTATTTAAAGCGCCTCCTGGTCGGCGGTATGGACAAAGTCTTTGAATTTACGACTAATTTCCGCAACGAGGGCATGGATCGGGACCACAATCCCGAGTTCTACGCCTTGGAGTTTTATGCCGCCTACAAAGACTTGGACTGGCTCATTGATTTCACCGAAGATTTGCTCCGCGCGGCCGTCAAAAAGGTATACCCGACTGGCATCGTGATCCACGAAGGCCGCGAAATTGATTTTAACAAACCGTTTGGCCGCGCGAAATTTTCCGATCTGCTTTCCGATTATCAGGACGGGAAAGAAGCCGACGAAACGTTCAAAAAGAACATCCGGCCGACCCTTGTCGAGCCCACGTTCGTCGTGGACTGGCCGACCGAACTCCTGCCGCTGGCCAAGAAAACTTCCTATGATCCCAAGCTCGTGAGCACATTCCAATTTTTCGCGGGCGGCCTGGAATTGATCAAGGCATTCAGCGAATTGAACGATCCCATCGATCAGCGCGAGCGTTTTGCCGCCCAGGAATCCAGCCGAGCCAAGGGAGATGAAGAAGCCCAGCGCATGGACGAAGATTTCATCGAGGCCCTGGAATACGGCATGCCGCCAGCCGCTGGCTGGGGCTTGGGCCTGGACCGATTCGTTATGCTTCTGACCGATTCCCATTCCATCCGCGACGTGTTGCTGTTCCCGACCATGAAACCCAAAAAAGACGACTAACATGCTCGATATTAAATTTATCCGCGACAACAAAGAACTGGTTGAAAAAAACTGCAAAAATCGCGGAGTGAAGGCTGATATTGGCCGCTTGCTGGAACTGGACGCCGAGCGCCGGGAGCGTATCGTCAAAATCGAGGAGCTTCGAGCTTTGCGCAATCAGAAATCAAAGGGTAAGCCCTCGCCCGAGGAGATCGAGAATATGCGCACGGTCGGCGATCGCATCGCCGCGAGTGAAACGGACCTTGCCGCCCTGGAAACGGAATATCTGCGGTTCCTCAAGACCATTCCAAATATGACCCATCCTGAATCGCCGGTCGGCGGGGAAGATGACTTCAAGGTACTTGAGGTTGTCGGCGCGCCGCCGAAATTTGATTTCGAACCCAAAGACCACGAAGCGCTGATGCTTGATCTGAACGTGATTGATTTCGATCGTGCGACCAAAACGACCGGCGCCAAATTCTATTTCGCTAAAAACGATCTCGTGCGCTTGAACCAGGCCCTCTTGAATTACGGTTTGGATATCGCCGTCAAGCACGGCTTTACGCTGATGGAGACTCCGGATTTGGCCAAAGATGAGATTCTGGAAGGGATCGGGTTCAATCCCCGCGGCCCCGAAACTCAAGTGTATTCCATCGAGGGCCATGATTTGAGTTTGGTCGGCACGGCCGAAATTACCCTCGGCGGCTATCACGCTAAGGAGATATTAGATTTGAATACGCCCGTGAAATTTGCTGGCATCTCGCATTGCTTCCGTACCGAGGCTGGCGCCTACGGCCGCGAGAGCCGGGGATTGTATCGCGTCCATCAATTCACCAAGCTAGAACTGTTTGCGTTTTGCCGCCCCGACGACAGCGAAGAACTGCACCGGGAAATCCTTCATCTTGAAAAAGAAATTATTGATGGCCTCGGCCTGCCTTATCGCATCATTGATATTGCGTCCGCCGACCTGAGCGGCCCGGCGTATCGCAAATTCGACATTGAGGCCTGGATGACAATGAAGAATGGCTACGGTGAAGTGACGAGCGCGTCGAATTGCACCGATTATCAGGCCCGGCGGCTGGCCGTCCGTACCAAGGACCGCGAGGGGAATACCGTATTTGCCCACACGCTTAACGGCACCGCTCTGAACACGAGCCGCTTCCCGATCGCCATTTTTGAAAACTTCCAGCGCGAGGACGGCTCAATCGAAATCCCCAAAGCGTTGCGGCCCTATATGAGCGGCCAGAAGTATATTGAAAAGATATAACCCGGCTGGCATTTCCTCACGGCACCGCGTCAAAAGCCTGCTGGCTTTTGCGCTTCCTCTTGGCTACCTGCCTCCGAACGGTGCCTAAGAGGAAATGCCAGCCGGGTTATATTCCCATATTTTTCCTATCTAAAAAACATGAAGGCGGTCGATATTAAAAAGGTAAATCAGCGAGTGCGGTATGCCGATACGCAAAAGCGGCGGTTTTGGGTCAAAACCGCCGCTTTTGCCGGAATGGCCGTCGCCGTCCTGGCTGGACTTGGCTTCGCGCTATTCTTCTCGGGCTGGTTCGATATTCGGGATATTTCGATTACCGACGCCTCGCCGGAACATACCGCCCAGATCCAAAGCGCTGTTGCCGGCCAGCTCGGCCGGACGTTGTTTCATGTCCCAATCGGTCGCAACATTTTCTTTTTTCAAAAATCACGCTTGGCCCAGGATCTCAAGAATTCTTTCGCATTCATTGATTCGATTTCAATCTCCAAGGACTTTTTTCACGGTTTGATCGTCCAAGCCACTGACCGGACGGTTCGAGGCGTATGGTGTTTTCCCGACATATGCCGTTATTTTGACAGTGAGGGTAATCTCTGGGGGCAGGCGACCCGCTCGTCGGGTTTTCTTGTACTGACGGTGGACGATCAGCGCACGAGCGATCAGGATCGAGCTGATCCGGCCTTCTTGCCGGCGATCTTGTTTGTCCAGCAGGAATTTGCTTCATTGGACATTCCCATCAAATCAGTTGCCATTCCCGTCGATAGCTTCACCGATTTTCATGTCTTAACCGCCGATGGCTATCCAATCTACTTCACTATTGATGCGGACATCGAAAAGCAAATCCGCACGTTTGCCATCTTTCGAGACCAAAAAATCGTGCCCGGAATTGTCCACCCGCAGTATCTTGATTTACGGTTCGAGGGGAGAGTATACTACAAATAATGTCGAACAGGTCCCTCTTGACTTTTCCGGTCAGAGGAGTATAATGACGGCATACAGTGTTCTTTACAAGGGCCCCGCAAGGGGCTCGCAAAAGCCAGTAATTACGCTATTTTTCAGGCAACACACGATAATCTCTTTTTGTCAGAATGGCCGATGGAATCATAGTTTCTCTGTTCGCGACAGTGGTTAGTTATTGGTTTTTGCGAGCCCCTCAAGGTTCAGGACACGTTCAGCGAACCTCCAGTTCCAGAACTCTCAACCTGACCCCTGCGGGGGCTCACCACTTTGCTATCCAGGTACGGTACCGCGTTGTAGCCAAGAAGTATACTTGTGCCAACTCGACCGAAAACCGACCGGATAGCGCTCGCGGGCGCCGGAAGGGACGGGAGGTGCACCAACACTGCATTTCCGTGATCCCTTTCCGGTTCTCGGGGGCTGATTGTCGGGGTATGAAGCTGCCGCGATTCACGGCCAGTGCTCGCGGTTAGGACCGGCGGATATGGTCCTAGGATAAATACCCCTCCCCGCCGGGACGGCGGTCTGACAGCCCGCCGTCCCTGACGTCCCCAACCATTGGTTGGGGATTTTTTAATGGCCCCTCATTCGAGGGGCCATCTTTTTAGCGTTTTACTGCGTAATATGCCAGACGAATATCGAGTGGCCGATCACCGTCGTTGGCGGATAGGCCTCAAGCCACGCATAGTGCCGATTCTGGTCATGGAGCGATTGATCGTAGAATGTTGCCGAGATTGCAATCCAGCCGCCACCGGGGTTATCGCGGAGGAACTGGGCCGCGCTCACGTACTGGCCGCCGGTGATCCAGACAAAGGGATCGCCGATATAATACGCCTGATCCGCCCATCCGAAGTAATCCAAACTTATTTTTTGAATGTTATTTTCCTTCACGTAATCTGCCAGGCGCCAGAGATCCTGGCCCCAATCGAGATTGGAATCGGCGACATACCGATAGCCGCCTGCCGGCCCGCCGGCAAATTCGTTGAAGTAGGAAAGGTAATACGGATAGATGGCGATAAACTCAACGAGATACCACGCCAACAGGCCGAAGCCAAGCCAGCGGATCAATTTCTTGCGGCCGAGGTGTTCATAGAAGGAAATAGCTTGGCCGGCAGTCAGGATAAACAGGAAACCGTAAATGGGCATAAGATGGCGGATGCCGATGTCGACTTTTGCGGTCAAGCTGAAGGCACCATAGATGGCAATCCAGATCACCATAGCGACTTGGGGGAAATATTTAGCCAAGAATGCGCGGAGCGTGCTGCGGCGCATCATAAAGAGGGTACCGATGAGCGCAAATAGAATTAGGATTAAAAACGGCAGCGGCTCCTTGAGGGCGAACACGACGGGGAAATAAGCGACCGAGCCGTCATTGTCCAGCTTGCCGAGGAAATACACGAGATTGCCGCCTTCGTTGCGCTGGAAGACCATTAAGAGGCCAAGCGCGTATTGGGCGATCGGTCGGATTACCGGCTTGTCCGAGGCCCACAGCACCAGATCGGCGGCGGGCTTGAGCTGGTAATTGTCGAGAATAATCGTCGCATCGGCTTTCTGGTCGGCCGGCGAATAATTCAGGAGGTGAAGCTGATACACGGGGCCGACGATGATCACGAAGCCCATAATGATCGCGACAATGGTTTTGCCGGCGTCTTTGAGTATCACCGAAAAGCGGCGATGATGCGCAAAACTGAACACAAGCGTGATCAGGACGAAATACGGCAGCAGCAAAAAGGTGGAAAATTTGGTAATGAGAGAAACGCCGATCGTTGCCGCCGCGACCCAGAAATTCGTTACGGACGGCTTTTCGAGGAAATTAATCATGCCAAGCGCGCCGAATAGGACGCCGAACAGCGCGGCCATGTCCGTGGTGACTAACCGGCTGTGAGCGACGATCGTCGGCGAAAATGCGAACAAAAATATTGCCAAGAGAGCTGTTTTGTCGCCGTAGAGTTTACGCGTCCAGAAAAAGATTATCAGGCCGCAGAAAATAAAGAACAGAAGCATCGGCAATTTGGCGGCATGGACGAGGGTAACGGCATTGTTGCCGGAGGTGAAGATCAGATCGCGTCCCAAATCCCATTGGCCGTGCACGTCGCTACCGTAATTGATTTGATGCGAACGATAAAGCGCGGACTGGTTCAGATGCAGCGGTAAGAGAGCCAAACCGGCGAGGTCTTTGGCCAGCGGCGGATGTTCGGGATTGTATTTGTACGCGTGTTCGGTGACGTATGAATAGCCGGCGCCGATATGGGGGATTTCGTCCACGACCGGCGAGTCATGCCAGACACTTGCAATCGCGACGATCGTCGCGATTGCAAGTGTCGCCACAGCAAGGAGGGTGTATTTTTTCATGATGATTAGCGGAGATAAAATATTTTACTGCCCGACGGGAAGTGGAATCCTCGGGCTTGATCGGCAGTCAGGTAATGGATATTGCGGGCTTCCTGGGTTTCCGGCGTCGCGCTGTTCGTCAGGAACATGACGGTTTCCGCCGGCACCGGCAGGCCGAGGGCGATCACGCCCTCGGCCTCAATAATCACATATTTGGCCGCGCCTGCAGGCAGTTGGTTGATTTCACCGGCTATGGCCGTATAGTCCGCATTGAATGCCTGGGCGGTCAGCGGATCTTTGGCCCACGTGTTGAAATAGCGAGTGTATTCGTATACCGCGAAGGAGAATAGCAGGATAACCAGCGCCCAGATCGCGGCCGGGCTGACGGTGTGCTCTTGCTGGTAGGGGTGATCGGGATGGTACGCGTCATACCAATTCCCGATGGCCCGAAATACCCACCACAAGCCGCGGCCGACAAAGATAATGGCCACCGGAATAACGCCGATCGTCCGCAATGCGTGCGGAGCTTGAATCGAAAGGAATCCTGGCAGCAGCATTACGAAAAACCAGGAGAATAGCAGAGTGTGAACCGGCGAGAAAGCGCCGTGTTTGCGCGAGAGCCAATGCCCCAGTTCTTTAAAGAATCCGATAATAAACAATATTCCGAGCGGCCAGCCGAGCATCGGCGCGCCGGCGATATTATGGCGCTGGTTGCCGTCGCCGGCAAAACTGAACATGCCGAGCGTATGAATGACGCTGTCCCACAAGGCCTTAATCGGTTCGGCCTGGCCGAACACGGAGAGATAGGGCTGGGGCGTAATCTGGTCGGGATGCCATAGCACGAATATGCCCATCGGCAGCGCGACGAAGAATGCCGTAATCATCAGCAGGCAGAAGCCGCGGATTAATTGCATTCGGGCGTGGGTGTAATTTTCGTGGCTGAAGGTGCGTTTGACGTACCACCAGTAGTTCATGAAGACAATGATCGTGATGAGCGGCGCAACGCGGTAGGCGGTGTAGGTATAGAATCCGAGCCCAGTCAAGAGACCGGCGAGGAAATAAGGGAACCAGCGGCCGGTTTTGAGGCCTCGCCAGAGAAAATAGTACAGATAGACAAGAATCAGCGGTACCATGATGGCCCGAAAGCCGATGCGGGAGAAATTTACGTGCCAGAAGGAGATTGCCAGTAAAAAGGCGCAGAGCGCAGCGATGCGCCGTTCGAATAATTCGCGAACGAGAAGATATAGTCCCAGCACCGTCAAGACTCCAATTACGGCGGAAACGCCGCGCAAAGCCCAGGGATGGATGCCGAATAATTTGATTGAAAATGCCTGAAGATTGATGAATAATCCTTCGCGGCCGTTGTTTTCAGTGTAGAAAATCTTGTAATCGCCGGTCGCGTTGGCGATCAAAGCGTTGCTGCCGTTCATGGCTTCGTCGGGATACAGCCCGGGCGGCGTCTGGTCAAGATGGTAGAATCGGAAAAATGCGGCGACCGACAGGATCAGAACAACGACCAGGATCTCCAGACGAGAAGGTTTTGTCATAGTGGTATCATATCAAAAATCAGCCGACGGCGATGTGCATATCTTTTGGCTTATGTTTGGTATCATGGAAGCATGGAAACACTCTCTCCGCAGGAGCAGATCGGCCGCATCGAGCAGGAATATCAGCGGGAAGCCGCCGTGCCGGGCCATGAGGCCATGTCTCGCGTCGTCGAGGGCCATATCCAAGAGCAGATTCCCGAATTTAAAGCGGCGGCCCACGCGCCGCGGACGATGACCGAGTCTCTGCCGCCGGAGGCGGCAGAGACGGTACAGGGCTGGATCAACACGGTGTTTTCTCACGGCTTGTCGGAGGCGATCAAGGCCGCTAAGCAATCAGGCGATATGGCTTTGATTGACGCTTTTCATGGCGCGTTGTCGGGTCAGCTCTATAATTCGCTCGTCGAGCGGGGCAAAGTCGAACCGATTTCCTAGTGTCCATATTTCTCTTCTCTATCCTTGGGTTCGTGGCGCTGGCCTTGGTCGTGGCCGTGTTGGTCGCGCTCAACTCGCTTCGGACGAAGGGCACCATCGCTCGGTCTTTAAGCATGACGCTGTTGTCGGTTACCCTCCCGCGCCCGCTTGCGGGCGCGGGAGGTACTGCCAAGCCTGAGAAAGACCTCGTCGCGGTGATGGAGCAGCTCTACAGTTCATTCAGTGATCTTCACGCCGGCGGCTGGAACAAATTCATCTATGGCGAACCGTATCTGGCCTTCGAGATCGCCGTCAAAAACGTCGGCCAGGACATCCATTTTTTCGCTTCGGTCCCGCGCACCTATCGAGCGGTGTTTGAAAAGCAGGTTCACGGCTTTTTCCCCGATGCCGAGATCGAACCCGTTTCCGATTACAATATTTTCCACCCTCACGGCGCGGCAACTGCGGCCTACCTGACCCTCAAAGAAAATCCGATCTTGCCCCTCAAAACATATCTGAATATGCCTTCGGACCCGCTCGGTGAGATTTTAACGAGCTTATCCAAGATCGAACATCAGGGCGAGGGCGCGGCAATCCAGATACTAATCCGGCCGTCGCATCACGAGCATCATCGGAAGTTTGCTCACACCGTCGTTCAGGAAATGCAGCGTGGCCATCAGCTGAAAGACGCGCTGTCCCGCGCTCACAAGCCGCCCAAAGAACAAGCGCCCGATCCGGCCAGTCCCCAGCCGCCGAAAGTCGTTACTGCGTTTGAAGAAGAAATCATGAAAGCCGTCCAGGCCAAGGGCTCCAAGCCCTTGTTCGACGTCTGCACGCGTCTGGTCGTCTCGGCCGACGACCAGACGCGTGCCCAGCAAATCCTCAACGAACTGGCGGGTTCGTTTGTCCAATTTTCCACGCCCCAGATGAATTCTTTCAATATTACGCTTGCCAAAGGCGCGGCGCTCAAAAACCTGCTGTTTAACTTCTCGTTCCGGTTATTCGATCGCGGCCAATCGATGCTCTTGTCCTCGGAAGAACTGGCCAGCATCTATCATTTTCCCGTCGCCGCTTCCGCGCCGCGCGTCAAATTCCTGAAATCCAAACCCGCCCAGCCGCCGCTCAATCTGCCACAACAGGGGATCAGCGTCGGTGCTAATATTTTCCGCGGCGCCGAGACCGCGATCCGTCTTGACCGCTCCGACCGTCGCCGGCATTTGTATCTGTTGGGCCAGACTGGCACCGGCAAAACGACGTTGATGAAAAACATGATGGTCCAGGACATTGCCGCCGGCGACGGCGTTTGCTTCATCGACCCGCACGGCACTGGCGTCGAGGAGATTCTCGAATTGATCCCGCCCGAACGCGCCGCCGACGTGATTGTCTTTGACCCCGCCGATATCCAATATCCGCTCGGCCTCAATATGCTTGAGTTCGATCCGCGCTTCCCCGAGCAGAAAACCTTCATCGTCAACGAACTCTTGTCCATTTTCCAGAAATTGTTTTTGGCCGAGACCATGGGGCCGATGTTCGATCAGTATTTCCGCAACGCGGTGCTCCTGCTCCTGGATGACGCGGCCCACGAAATGCCGACGCTGGTGAATATCCCGCGCGTGCTAACCGATGAGAAATACCGCCGCGAAAAACTCACTCGCGAAACCAATCCCATCGTTAAGCATTTCTGGGAACAGGAAGCCGAGAAAGCCGGCGGGGAAGCGGCCTTGGCTAACATGGCGCCGTATATCACCTCCAAGATCAACGGCTTCATCGCCAACGAATATCTCCGGCCGATATTGTCCCAGCCGCATAGTTCGCTTAATTTCCGCGAGATCATGGATCAGCGCAAGATTCTGCTGGTTAACTTATCCAAGGGCCGGATCGGCGATATCAACGCCAATCTCTTGGGTATGCTGATCGTCGGAAAGCTCTTGATGACTGCGTTGTCCCGCGTTGACGCTCCCGAAGACAGCCGCCCGGATTTCTATCTCTATATCGATGAATTTCAGAACTTCACGACCGATTCGATCGCTACGATCCTAGCCGAAGCCCGCAAATACCGTTTGAATCTTGTCATCGCTCACCAATACGTCAAACAGCTTGCCGACAAGATTCGCGACGCGGTGTTCGGCAATATCGGTTCGATGATCGTTTTCCGCGTCGGCGCTGATGACGCCGAATACCTCAAAAACCACTTCGATCCGATCTTCACGCCCCAGGACCTTATGAACATCGATAATTTCAACGCATATGCTAAGCTATTAATACACAACCAAACGGCTTCGCCGTTCAATATCCGGATTAATCAGCCGCCAACGGGCGATCCTCAGATGGCCGAACATCTGAAGGACTTGTCCCGTCAGCGCTACGGACGCGCATCATGAGATTCACGCTTAAGGATTTTTCGTTCTCGCTCATCACGGGACTGATCACGGGATTCATCGGCTGGCGGGTATTTGAATTCCTCAAAATTCCGCACCTGTTTGATATTCCCTGGATTGCACTAATCGTAGTCGTGCCGGTGCTCTGGATGTTCGGCGTCATGCTCGGCTATTTTCTGGCCCGCTGGATGCCGTTCTTCGCCCAGTTCGGGAAATTCGCGGCTATCGGCTTTACCAACGCGGCGGTCGACTTTGGCGTCCTAAACCTGCTCATCAGTCTTACCGGCACTTCGTCCGGCGCCACCTACACGCTATTCAAAGCCACTTCTTTCCTCTGCGCCATCATTCCCAGCTATGTGTGGAATAAATATTGGGCATTTAATTCAGCCAACAGCCGTGGCGGCGGATTCGAGTTCACGAAATTCATCAGCGTCGGCCTTATTTCGATTTTTGTGAATGATGGCGTGGCCTCGGCAGTCGTTAATTATGTTCATCCGATCTTGAATTTGAATCCGCATCAGTGGGCCAACTTCGGTGCCGTCATCGGCTCGGCTACTGCGCTCATCTTTAGTTTTGTCGGCTTTAAGTTTGCCGTCTTCAAGAAATAGGGATTTTGAAAAGGCCCGGCGAAGCCGGGCCTTTTCAATTCCAAAAAAACCTATACACTGACTGTATGTTGTACCGCACCTATCGGCCCAAAGGATTCTCCGAGGTTGTCGGCCAGGAGCACATCGTCCGCACGCTCCAAGGCGCTCTAGAAACGGGCCGGATCGGCCACGCATATTTGTTCGCCGGGCCGCGCGGTACCGGCAAGACTACGCTCGCCCGCATTTACGCCAAGGCTTTGAACTGCGCCAAATTCGGTGCGGCCGGCGCCGTCGTGCCGTGCAACGAATGTCCGGCCTGCCTGGCCGTTAACGAGAACCGCTCGCTGGATCTCCTCGAAATCGATGCCGCGTCTAATCGCGGCATCGATGAGATCCGCAATCTCAAAGAATCGGCCGCCACCGCCGCCTCCGGCGGCGGATACAAAGTATTTCTCATTGACGAAGTCCACATGCTCACCAAGGACGCGTTCAACGCGCTCCTGAAGGTCCTAGAAGAACCGCCGAGCCACGTGGTATTCATTCTCGCCACGACCGAACCGCACAAGATTCTGCCGACTGTGCTGTCGCGCGTCCAACGCTTTGATTTCAAGCGCCTGACCCCCGGCGAGATTGTCTCTAAGCTCAAAACCGTAGCCGACTCCGAGCGCATCCAAATCTCCGCCGACGGCCTCGCGGCGATCGCCGCTTCGGCCGACGGCGCTCTGCGCGACGCCGAAGTCTCCCTGACCAAAATCCGCACGATTATTCCTTCCGGCCCGATCAGCCTTGAGCAGGTCAACCAAGCCCTTGGCCTCATTCCGCACGCGTATCATCCTGAATTTCTCCATTTGCTGCTAGAGAATGACAAGCCCGCCGCCGTGGCTTTTTTGCACAAAATTCACGATGCCGGCATTGATACCGATCACTTCGCCAAAGAATTTCTCGCGTACGCGCGGCTGGTTTTGATTGCCAGCGTCAGCCCGCAGACGGTTGCCGCCGTTGGGGGCCAGAGCGTTCTGGATGAGCTGGCCCGATTCACTTCGGTTGATCAGCAAAAAATCATCGCTATTATCCGTTCGTTCACGGCCGCCCGCAGCCAGATCAAATCCTCGCCGATTCCGCAATTGCCGCTGGAGCTTGCGGTCCTCCAGTTATAACAAAAAAAGAGAAAGAAAAAATTGAAAGCATGAAATAACCCGGCGCTTCGCGCCGGGTTATAGTTTTTCCGCTATCATCTGAAACCCCGTCCAAGCCAGGGAAAAGATAACGAAGAGGAAGAGAAGGAGTCCGGTTTTGAACAGGAAATCGGAGATGAAACAGCGGGCGTATTCAAGCCGATAATGCTGGGTTCGCGGCTGGCGATCCATGAGATAGCTCAACCAGACGCACAGCGCCAGCAAAATGATCATTTCCATCTGCGTCACGAAATTTGCCAAGAGGGCCAGAAAAATCAATGCGGCGTAGCCCGCGTGCCGGGCAGCCGAGACTTCCATCGTCGGAGTGCTCATTGCAAAGACCTGTTGTCCACGATAGCATGTCCCGGTTCACTGTCAACATTCTCTTGTTAATTTTCAAATTTGGGGTATACTAATGCGAGGTTTTGCAATGAAACGCATCCTGAAGTTCTTTCGATCTCGGGTATTATATCCTGTTTTGAACCTTGTAATCTTCGAGACCGGCTGGTGGGGCTATCTGTATCTCGCGCGAAATCGCCACTTAGAGCAAATCTATCGGGACATCGTTCGCCGCGCGGCCGCGGCCGGCTTCCAATTCCGCGTGCCGCATATTCGGGTCGTTGATCCTCGATTCTGGGATATTGCCGACGGTCTGGCTGCCCGGCCTGACGCTGTCAAATATGTCCGCTTTGAACGGCGTCGGGGCGCTCCCTGCCTTCTGTCCGAAGTAATCATCGTGGAAGCGTCTGCCGTATCCCAGCTAACTCATGATTTCTTGGGCGCTAAGATCGCTCTGGCCCATGTCTTGGGTACGGCCCTGATGGCCCAGCGGCTGGAAGTGCCGCCCCAGTCATTTTTGCGCTTTCAGATCGATGCTCACGGCCCGGATTTTCCGAATTATTTCGCGGCCCTTCTGTTCATGGAGTTCTTCCTGGCCTGCCTCAAAGAAACTGCCCTCAAAGTATCTTCCGCCAGCACGACCGAAATCCGTATCCAAGGATACCCGCTCCTGCCCGACCACTCCAATCCCAAAGGCGTTGAATAAACGCCTTTTTCGTTATATTATGGGCCCTAGAGAGCATCTTTGCGGGGTCGTCTAATGGTAGGACAGCGGCCTTTGAAGCCGTTTATGAACGTTCGAATCGTTCCCCCGCAGCTAGGTTATGAAGAATCAAGTCCTACAACTTCTGTACCGAGCCGTATCTTAATTGCTATATCGCTTTAAATCAAGTATACTAGACTCCTTGCGTCAAATATATGGCGAATAAGGGGGCTGGAACTCGGGAAAATCAGGGCCAGGGAGTATCCCATACAAGCCCGGCTATGCCGGGCTTGTATGGGATACTGAAGCCCTATCGCGGGATGCTGGTCCTGCTCATTCTGATCGTGCTTGCGGCCAATAGCTTGAACCTCTGGCTGCCGAAGATCATCTCCCGCGCGATCGACATGTACATTCGCCAGAGCGGCTCGTTCCAGACCATTCTGCTTGAATTCGGCCTGGCGACGCTGGCTATTTTTGTTTTCACGTATCTCCAAAGCATTATTCAGACGTTTATTTCTGAGCGCGTGGCCCGCGATGTGCGCCACGACTTGTCGGGAACCATCGCCAGCCACAGCTACCTGTTTATCCAAAAGATCACGCCGGCTAAACTGCTGACGAACCTTACTTCAGATGTGGATTCGATCAAGATGTTCGTGGCTCAAGCCATCGCCAACATCGTTTCCTCGGCGTTTATCATCATCGGCGCCAGCGTCCTGCTGCTCTCGATCAACTGGCGGCTGGGCCTGGGAGTGCTGGCCATTGTGCCGATCATCGGCGGGACGTTTTTCCTGGTCTTGTCCAAAGTCCGGGCCTTGTTTTTGAAAACGCGCGAGATTATCGACTGGCTCAACAAAGTAATCAATGAAAGCATCATCGGCGCGCTCCTAATTCGGGTGCTGAACTCGCAGCGCGTCGAAGAACAGAAATTCCTGGCCGCCAACGCCCGGGCGCGGGATATCGGCCTTCAGATTCTCGGGTTGTTCTCGGCGATGATTCCTATTATCACCTTCACCGCCAACCTCGCGATTCTCGTCATTCTTGTTCTCGGCGGCCACTTCGTAATAGGCGGCGTGATGACGCTGGGCGACTTTGCGGCGTTCAACAGCTACGTCGCCATCCTGATATTCCCGATCCTTGTCCTGGGCTTTATGAGCAATGTCATCGCCCAAGCTCAGGCGTCCTACGGGCGAGTGGCTCAAGTGTTCTATGCGCCGGTGGCGGCCAAAACGGGTACCCGCACCGATGCTTTGACCGGCGAGGTCGCGGTCAAAGACATAACCTTAATTCACGGCGACAAGACGGCGCTCAAGAACGTATCGCTGGATATCCGAGCGGGCACGAAAACTGCCATCATCGGTCCTACCGCGGCGGGCAAGACCCAGCTGCTGTATCTGCTGATCGGCCTTATCGAGCCGGCATCGGGAACCATCGAATACGACGGGCGGAATATCCATGAGTACGACGAAGAAGCTCTGCATCGCCAGATCGGCTTTGTCTTCCAGGACAGCATTATTTTCAACATGACGCTGCGGGAAAACATCGCATTTAACGGCGCGGTCTCCGATGAAGATTTGGAAAAAGCGATCAAGACCGCCGAACTCTGGGACTTCGTCCACACGCTGCCTGAAAAATTGGAAAGCGTGGTTTCCGAGCGCGGCGCCAGCCTGTCGGGCGGCCAGAAGCAGCGGGTGATGCTCGCGCGGGCCTTGGCTTTGAATCCGAAGATATTGCTTCTGGACGATTTCACAGCTCGGGTGGACACGACGACGGAGCGGAAAATTTTGGATAATATCGCGCGAAATTACCCCGGCATCACGCTGGTTTCGATCACCCAAAAAATCGCATCGGTTGAGCAGTACGATCAGATCGCTCTTCTCATGGAAGGGGAATTGATCGCGGTCGGCACGCATGCCCAGCTTCTGGAAACGTCGCCGGAGTATGCCCAAATCCATGCGTCCCAGCAAAGCACCCATCACTATGAATTACACGCTTAACTCTTCCCAAGACACCAGCCAGCGCGGCTCGGCCATCGATGCCGCTCGCAAATTATGGCCGCTCATTTCGAGCGAGTGGAAGATTATTATCGCCGCGCTGGCGGCGACGGTCATCAACGCCGCGCTGAACTTGTTCGCGCCGCGCCTGATCGCGCATGTCATCGACACATTCATCCCGACCCGCGACTACCATGGCATTCTCGTGTATGCGGGATACATTTTGGCGATGTACGTGTGCGGTCTGGTGACGAGCTATGCCCAGACGCGGCTGATGGGCGGCGTCGGTCAGCGCGTACTCTACCGCCTCCGCAACGCGGTCTTCGCTAAACTCCAGGAGCTGCCGGCCGCGTTCTTCAATCAAAACAAGGCCGGCGATCTGATCTCGCGCATCAACAACGATACCGACAAGATCAACCAGTTCTTCTCCCAGTCCCTGGTCCAATTTATGGGCAATATTTTCCTGATGGCCGGCTCGGCGATATTCCTTCTGGCGCTGAACATCCGTTTGGGCGCGGCCGCGCTGGCGCCGGCCGCGCTGCTTCTGTTGGTAACCCAGATTCTCTCGGCATGGGTCAAGCGCCGGAACTTGGCGAGCATGCAGTCCTTGGGCGGGATGAGCGCGGAAATTCAGGAAAGTTTGAATAATTTCAAAGTGATCGTCGCATTCAACCGCCGCGATTATTTCCGCACCCGATTCCAGGAAGTGAACGAGCGCAACTACCTCGCGTCGATCAGTTCCGGCATCGCCAACAACACTTTCACCCCGATCTACGGCCTGGCTTCGAACCTCGGCCAGCTGATCGTAATGGCCTACGGCATCTATCTCATCTCGGCCGGCAGTTTCACCATCGGTTTGCTTATCAGCTTTCTGGCGTATGTGAATAATTTCTACAGCCCGCTCCGCCAGTTGGCTGCGCTGTGGGCGAACTTCCAGACGGCGATGGCCAGTTGGGATCGCGTTCATGAAATTCTCTCTTTGGAATCGAATCTGCAGCTCATGCCGAGCGCCGAATCGGGTCCGGATTCATTGCTAGCGTTCATAGACGTTCATTTCCAGTATCCCGATGGCAAAGAAGTCTTGCATGGCATTCATTTGAACTTGGAGCGGGGTAAAACCTATGCGCTGGTTGGTCCGACTGGCGGCGGCAAGACGACCACCGCATCGCTCATGGCTCGTTTGTATGATCCGACCGCTGGTGCCGTATTCCTGGCCGGCCGGGATATTCGGACGTACACGCCTGAAGAGCGCAGCCGCAAGATCGGCTTCATTCTCCAGGAACCGTTCCTGTTCACGGGCACGGTGCGCGAGAATATTCTCTACGGCAACGAAAAATACGCTGATCTCTCCAACGCTGAATTGGAAAATGTCATTCACGCCGCGGGCTTGGAAACATTGCTGACTCGGTTTGACAAGGGGCTGGATACTGCCGTCGCCGCAAGCGGCGACGGCATCAGTCTCGGCCAGAAGCAGCTCATCGCCTTCATCCGGGCGGTGCTCCGCGAACCGGAGATCATCATTCTTGATGAAGCGACGGCCAATATCGACACCGTTACCGAACAGCTCTTGGACGATATTCTGAAAAAACTGCCGGCGGCTACGACGCGCGTGATCATCGCGCACCGCTTGAACACGATTGCCGCCGCCGACGAGATATTCTTCGTCAATTCCGGCGAACTCATTAAGGCCGGCTCGATGGAGGACGCGGTGAACATGCTTCTCCACGACAAGCGCCGGAGCTAAGCTCCGGCGCTTGGTTATCCACTTGCCGTTGAATTAACTTATGCTAATATTTGAATATGACTGACCTGTGCAAAGAAATCGCCGAGATGGGAAAGGGCATCGGCAACGAGAATCGCTACAAGATTCTCGAAATTCTGATGAACGGCCCCTGCACAGTGGGCCAAGTCGCCGAAAAGGTCCGGCTCGCCCAGCCGGCCGTTTCCCAGAATCTCAAGGTGCTCAAAACCGCCAAATTGGTGACCGATAAGCGCCGCGGCCAGGAAGTCTATTATTCGGTCAACGTTGCGTATATGGCCAAGCTGCTCAAACAGCTCGCCGGCGATGTTGAAAAATGCAAAAACATTAAATAACCATCTATGGACTACACTGCCATTCCGTCTCCGGAGGTCGTACAGAAAACGGCCCAAGCCCTGACTGCCAATAATTTCGAGCCGATCATCGTCAGCACCAAAAAAGAAGCGCTCGCCAAGATCAAAGAATTGATTCCTGTCGGGGCGTCGGTCATGAACGGAGCGTCCACGACGCTCGAACAAATCGGCTACATTGAATATCTGAAATCGGGCCAGCACGGCTGGGACAACCTGCATGAAAAAATCCTTGCCGAAAAAGACCCCGCCAAACAGGGACTCCTGCGCCGCCAGTCAGTCGCCTCTGATTTCTACCTCGGCAGCGCTCATGCGCTCTCCCAGACCGGAGAATTGGTGTTCGGTTCCAATACCGGGAGCCAGTTGCCCGGCCTCGCGTTTACCGCGCCGAATCTGATTCTTGTTGTCGGCACTCACAAAATCACGCCGACCCTGCAGGACGCCCTTGCGCGCTTGAACGGTTATGTGACTGAACGGGAAGACGAGCGCCTCATGAAAGCCCACGGCGCGCATACTATTCACGCCAAGACATTGATTCTGCACAAAGAAAATCCCAATCTGGGCAGGAAAGTCCGCATTATTCTCGTCAACGAAGTTCTCGGGTTCTAATCTGTAAAGAGCGGGGCGTTTGTGCTAGAGTATGGATCTATGCGCATGATACTCGCAGGAGCGGCGGTGCTAATGGCTGGCTTAGGGTTATGGGCGTTTCCAGTTCACGGCGCCGAAGGAGACGCTGTAGTTTACCACGGCCGGATCATTATGATCGTCAAAGAAACCCAGGAAGATCGCACTGGGTCCGGATTCCTGCAAACCATCCAGACTTTGGAAGTTCAAATTTCCCAAGGGCCGCTCGACGGCCAGAACGTCCAAGTCGAGAATGATGTCAGCCCGTTGAAAGCCGGCGATCAAGTTAATCTGGTTTTCAGTACTGACGAGGCCGGCCAGCCGCTTATTCATAGCGTCGGATTTGTCGGCGTCTACCGCCTGCCGACGCTCGGCTGGCTGGCGGTTCTATTCGTGTTTCTGGTGGTTATTTTCGGCGGCTGGCAGGGCATTCGAGGCTTGGCCAGTTTAGCCGGAAGTCTGGCGCTGATTGTTTTTGCGCTGCTGCCGGGATTGCTGCACGGGCTTTCGCCGATCGGTTTGAGCATCGGCGTCTCCGCGCTTATTATCATCCTCGGCTCGTATATTACCCATGGCTTCAACCGAACAACCACGGCTGCGGTGCTCGGCATGATTGTTACGGTTGCGCTGGTGGGCACATTCGCGCTTTATGCCGTTCACGCCGCCCGCTTGTCGGGCATGGAAAGCGAAGAAACGATCTATTTACAATTGAGTAATAATTTAAATCTGGTGGGCCTCTTGCTCGGGGGTATTCTTATCGGCCTTCTGGGAATTTTGTATGATATCGCGATCGGCCAGGCGATCGCGGTCGAGGAATTGCGCCGCGCGTCGCCGGAAATGCCGGCCGGCCAATTGTACCGCCGGGCGGCTCGCATCGGCCGGGAACATATCGGCGCGCTGGTGAACACCCTAGCCATCGCCTACGTCGGCGCGTCTTTGCCCCTATTACTGCTTTTCTATTCCGGCCAATCCACGGCAGCCCAAACACTCAACAACGAGATCTTCTCGACCGAGATTGTCCGTACGCTCGTCGGCAGCATCGGTCTCGTCATCGCCGCGCCCATCGCCACGGCCGTGGCTGTGGCGATGCTCAAGAATACTTTATTTATTACGGGTGCTGGCGCCCACGGCCACCATCATTGATCTCCGGCAGTGCATAACTTTTGTTGACCCTCTCGATCGGGGATTTTATAATTAAGATAATCAATTAGCATTCTCATCTTAAATAACAAGTACTATGGCAAAAAGTTTTGACAAGAGATTTATCGTAGGGCTGGTTGCAGCGGTTATTCTGTTAAGCGGGGCCTTGTATGCCTGGAATAAGCCGCCCAGCGGCATTGCTGATCAGCTTGAAGGCAAAACATTCCATCTCGCAATGTACAAAGGCGCTTCTGTCGCCGACGGAAGCAATTACACCCTTTCGTTTCAAGACGGCAAATTGAGCGCCAAGTTCTGCAACAATATGTCCGGGAATTATACTTTGGCCAATAGTTCTTTGCAGGGCAAACTTGCTTCCACGTTGAAATATTGCCAGACGCCCGCCGGATTGATGGATATAGAAAATGTATTTGGCGCCGGTATCGATAAAGGATTGAACGTTTCCTATCAGGGCGATACCCTTAAATTGACGACTGCCGAGAATGTTCAGTTTGTATTCACAAAATAACGGCATGAAGAAATATATTTTTCTGACCATTTCAGTCATTCTGGCCGGCGCTGTCATATGGACGGTGTGGTACTGGCACGACAAGATCGAAAAATTGATTGCAACGGTTGATTACGCCTGCAGCGGCGGCAACAGCATTCACGCGTCGTTGTACGAAGGCAAAACGATTCCCGGCAACGGCCCGGATCAGCCCCCGATACCCGGCGGTTCAGCAAAAGTTTCTCTCAGCGACGGGCGCAAGTTTGCATTGCAGCAAACAATCTCGGCCGACGGCGTTCGCTACGCGAACGCCGATGAATCGTTTGTCTTTTGGACCAAAGGCCCAAACGCGCTTGTACTCGAAAATGGCCAGCAGAAAGACTACACCGATTGCGTTCAGACGCAATAGTCGCGCGTAACGCAGTGGGGCGCTGGAACGTATACTGTCGTTATGGGAAGGAAGAGAGCGGCCCGTTTTTCTCTTGCCGGTTCGATTGTTATTATATTGCTTCTGATCAGCGCGTACGCGCTGATTTCGCGCAAGATTATTCTTCTGCCGGGCGATGATGCGTTTTCGGAGAACGCCTTGGCTGATGAATCCGGCCCGGTGCCGATCCAGGTTAAAGTTTTCGGTACATCTTCGACTGGCAAAACAATAACCGGTTATGAGATCGGCACCGGGCCGGATTGTTTGCTTTTGCTTGGCGCAATTCATGGCGATGAAATGGGAACGGCCGCTTTGCTTCATCAATTGATTTCCGTCATTGAACGGGATCCCGGGATTTTGCCGCCGAGTAAAAAATTAGTCATCATTCCCATTGTCAATCCGGAGGGATATTACGATCGAACTGATAAACTGAACGACGATGGCGTAAATTTAAATTTGAATTTTGACACGATGTCATGGCAGGAATACGGTCCCGAAGGCACCTATGCGGGGCCGGAGCCGTTCTCGGAACCGGAAAGCCGCCTGATCCGGCAGATTGTCGAGGAATACAATCCCTATGCGATGATCTCGTTTCATGCCCAAGGCGGTTTGGTCTCGCCCGAAGATAACGAGGTGTCTCAAGAATGGGGCCGCTGGTACGCCGCCGAAACGGGCTATGACTATTTCGACGGTTGGGAGTATGCCGGCACCGCTACGGCTTGGTTCGTCGAACAAACCGGTCGCCCGGCGATTACCGTCGAACTGCACACAAATCTTGGCAGTGACTGGGACATCAACAAAGATGTGCTTTTGAAATTAATTGGCGCGGCAGGTACGAATTTGCCCGGCTAGTGTTTAAAAAAGATTAATCTGGTATGATAGGTATTATTGCAATGTCGCCGCGCGCATTCATCACAATTGGGGTAATGATCGGTTCTACCGTCGGCGGATATATTCCTGTTCTGTGGGGCGATTCGGCGTTTTCGTTGGTTTCCATTTTCTTTGCATTCCTAGGCGGCTTAGTTGGCATTTATTTCGGCTGGCGCATCAGCCAGAGTATGTAATTTTCCGCCGTATGTATTTCGTGTATCTGTTGGAATGCGGGGATCAGAGTATTTACACTGGAATTACGACTGACGTCGAGCGGAGGTTTCAGGAGCATCAGGCGGGCGTCGGCAGCGCCTATACCCGTTCGCGGAAAGCCGTGAAGATGCTGTATATTGAAAAATATCGGACGCGTAGCGCCGCAGCTCGACGCGAGACGGCCATCAAACGCCTGTCGCGGAGAGAGAAGCTGGTGCTAATTTCTTGTAACGGCGGCGATTCTGGCAGAGTATAATGAAAATATATGTCATTCTTCCGTTCGTCTCATAAAGAAGCTCTTATTCCGCTCGGTGCGGGGATTGTTTTGCTTGGGGTTGCGTTTTTTCTGGCTCATCGCCCAGCCGAAATGCCAATACCCGATAGCATTGTGGCCGAAAGTCCTAGCATTTCGGCTATTCCATCGGTGAACACGTCCGGGTGGAAACCATATTCGAATTCAAGCGTCGGGTTTTCTGTGTCCTACGACCCGACCTTAACAGTGCGCGAGAATGACGCCTCTAGCGTTCAATTCTACGCTTGGGGTCCGACCCAGCGCGGCCAGACCGAGCTTTATGACGGCATTTCGCTGGAAGTCCGCCGCGTAGCGGCGGACTCATTCGAGGATTATGTGGCTCAACAGATGGATCAATTCAAGAACCTCGGCGGCGTCGTGATTCCGCTCCACACCGTAACTTTCAACGGTATTCAGGGCAAATCATTCACGGGCTCGGGTTTGGGCGGGGCGACCGAAATCTTCATTGCGCTCGACGCGTCCCATCTGATCGAAATCAGCTATTTCGCGCCCGATCCCGGTGGATTGGGATTCGAGGAGGTCGTTCAGGCTATGCTGGCCACCTTCAAGTTAATTTGATAGCATATATTCCATGAAAACAACCATTATTTCCCTTGTTATTTTGGCAGTTCTTGGTGCCGGTGCATATTTTTTCTTCAATCGAGTAGATAACGAACCGATCTCATCTCCAGGCCTGACTGTTTCCGTCTCCGGCAGTCCTGCGGCTTCAAGTTCTCCGTCAGCCAGTCCGTCGCCTTCCACGGCCCAAACCTATACCATGGCCCAAGTGGCCCAGCACGATAAAGACGGCGATTGCTGGACCGTTATCGAGGGCAAAGTGTATAACCTGACGAACTGGGTCCACCAGCATCCGGGCGGCGTCCAGGCAATTCTGCAGCTCTGCGGCAAGGACGGCACACAGCCGTTTACCCAGCAGCACGACCATGCTCAACAGCAGCAGACGATCCTTGCGACATTCCTGATCGGAGCGCTGGCTCAATAATCTCTAGTAGGCGGGACGATAGACGAGTTTCTTGATGCGAGACCAGGCTGTCTTGGGTTTCTTAATGACTTGGATGATCTTGCCGTTAACGAGATAGCGGTCTAAATCCTTGTAATGGATAAAAATAGGCGAGAAACTAGCGCTTGATTCCGAGAGCAGGATCACGCGCCGGTTTTGTTTGTCGTTAAAATAGCGCTTGATGTTGGCGGTACCATCAATGATGGAGAGGACGTAGTCGCCGTTTTTGACGGTGCGGTATTCGGGATCCACAATAACATAGTCTCCGTCTTCGATAGATTCGCCGTTGATATTGGCTTTGTTCATAGAGTAGCCGGATGCTTGGATCGCGAAAATTCCTTTTTTCTTGGTTAACAATCGGCCGGAGATGCGAAGGTAGCCTTCGATGTTTTGGTCGGCGTAAATCGTAGCGGGGCCGCAATTTGCGGAGCCAAGAATGGCGACGGAAATAAGAGATCGGCTGACCGTAGGACCGGGCCGAGTTTTGATGATGACCTTGTCGAGGCGGTTGATTGAAATCAAACCGCGCTGTTCAAGCTGCAGAAGATGATGTTTGACCTTTTGGGGCGCATCAGTGCCGATGAGTTTGCCGATCTGGCGATAGCTTAATTTGCCGAGATCATGATCGACCGAAAGGGCGAGAAGTTTTTGTTGGATATCGTGCATGGACCCATCATAGGAAAAAAGTTATCAACCGTCAAATGATAACTTGACGCTCTTGACGGGCTATTGATATAAGGTGCGAGCGGTCGTCAACATGCTATTGATTACGGCATGCGCTTGAGGAATTTGCTGGTACAAGAAGTAGAGAACGGCGCCCAGCACGATCAGCCAAAACAGGGATTCAGCGAGCGAGACGGCGACGAAATAAAGAAGGACAAGAATAACGATGGCGGCCCAGAGTGGAATCGCTGTGGGAATGGCCCAGCCGAAAATCGCCGAGGTTTTGATAAGGGAAATAAAGGCAAGAATCCATACGACGCCGAGAACTGCCGCCATGATCGCCCGAAGCGGCGAGTGGCGGTTCCAGCGATGCTCGGCGTATTGTTGGCGCCAATAATCTCGTTCGGCTCTGGCGTGGGCGCGCCATTGCTGCTTCCATTGACGCTTCTGCTGTTTCCAAAGTTTTCGATCCCAGCGGGAATATTCGCTTTTGACGCGATTCACCAGGTCTTGAGCATTAAATGGCGCGCCAAAGGCCGCTGATTTCTGGGCCGGGGTTTTGGCGGACGGGACGACCAGCATCATGACAATATAGGCCAGAACGCCGAAGCCGTGGCTGAAAACGGTCAACAGAACGAAGGCCAATCGGATCAGAACGACATCAATGTTGAAATACGCTGCCAGGCCGCTGCACACGCCCGCAAGCATGGAATTTTCTTTGATGCGATACAGGCGCTTGGGATTGGTTTGGTCTTTTTGTTTTGATTCGCCTTCGGCATCGGTCTTTTCTTCGCCGGTCTGGGTTTTGACAGGCCCCATCTCAGCGACGATCTGCTCGATTTCACTATCGGTCACGACAGTCTTGTGAGGCGTCAAAAAACGCTGGAATTTATCGGCGATGGATTGTTCAATATCTTGGATGATCTCGGTTTTGTCGGGATCATTTGCAAGCTGCGCGTCGGCGGTGTGCAGGTATTCCTGCAGGCGGGCGCAACCGGCCTCTTCGACCTGGAATGCGTTGCCGTTTAGATTGATACTGGTAACTTTGTTCATGGTTATTTGCCTAATTTTTTAATGGTTTGATTGATTTTGTGCCAATAATCCGACGTTTCTTCAAGGTGGCCGCGGCCCTTGGGAGTCAGCCGATAATACTTGCGCGGGGGACCGGATTCGGATTCGACCCACGAATATTCGACGAAGCCTTCGCGCCGGAGCTTGCTTAACAGGGGATAGAGGGTGCCTTCTTGGGTCGCAAATTCGGTATCGCTCAACGCTTTTAAGATATCCGCGGCGTAGACTTCGCGCACGGCGATAATGCGCAAGGTCAGAAATTCAAGCAATCCGCGGCGAATTGGTTCAAATTTTTCAGAAACTGCCATAGGTTAATATAAGCTACCTTGTTATATAAAGGTATCGTAACAAATGGCACACCAAGGCGTCAAGTGGTACAGTGGATAGCAAGACCGCCATGAAAACACTCATTATTCTGCTTATTCTGATCGGGGCCGGAGTATTTGCGCTCAAACACATTGAATGGTCAATTGAAAACGATGACCGGGCCGGGGAAACGGCCAGCGTTGCAGCATCGGTCTCGGGGGGCGGGGCGCCCGCCCCCCGCGCCGAGGGTTCGGCCGCCGAAGGGGGGTCGGTGGGGGATTTGGGCGGTTATTGCCCCGCCCCCGGCGGGCGGGGGG